>CANDKL010000094.1 GCA_947385255.1 uncultured Roseburia sp.
CTCTTCCGATCTGAAGCTCAGACAAAATTTCCGAATTGATCTCGTTATCCTCTGCTACGAGAAAATGACGTCCCTTCAGACTGCTTTCTCCTCCGGCTGCAGCAGGCGCATGCTCCATGCCCTTCTCCTCTGAAAGCTCCAAAAGCTTTTCCCGAAGCGCAGATACAAAAAACGGTTTGGAAAGAAACCCGTCAATCCCCGCCTGCATGGCCTCCTACTGGATTTCATCCCAATCATAGGCCGTCAAAAGCAGAATCGGCACATACGCCGATGCGGCTGCCCGCAGACGCCTTGCCGTTTCCACGCCGTCCATCTCCGGCATTCTAAAGTCCAGCAAAATTATCTGATAATCTGTTCCTGCCTCGCTGGCGCTATTTTGTAAGCGCATTGCCTCTGCTCCGCTTAAAGCCGCATCCACACAGACGCCCAGATCCTCCATCAGCAGCCGGACTGCCTCACAGCTCTCCTCCTCATCATCCACCACCAGAATTCGCGAAATTCCTCTTTGCTCCCAGAATTTCCCGTCTTCTTCGTTATCCGGAATACGCAGCTCCAGCTCCACCACAAACAGGGTTCCAACCCCTACTTCACTGGAAACCTTTATGGTTCCGCCCATAAGCTCCACGATATTCTTTGTGATTGCCATGCCAAGCCCGGTTCCCTGCACCTTATTCGTTGTACTGTTCTCAGCTCTGGTAAAGGCGTCAAAAATAGTTTCCAAATATTCGGGCGTCATTCCGTATCCATTGTCCTCCACTTCAATACGGATATGCTCAAACTGGCTGGAATACTGCTTTTGCCCGGTAATCCGCAGACAGATTTTTCCTCCCTCCTGCGTATATTTTACCGCGTTAGAGAGCATATTGATCAGAATCTGATTGAGCCTTGTTTCATCTCCGATCAGACGCTCATGCCGGATCCCCGTAACGGTAATACTAAATTCCTGATTTCTGGCCTTTGCTGCCGGACGAATGATGGCATCTATGGAAGAAATCATCTCGTTCAATGCAAACTCTCCAATCGTAAGGACGACCTTGCCGCTCTCTATCTTGGAAATGTCCAAAACATCATTGATCAGGCTAAGCAGGTGCTGCCCGGAAGCAGTAATTTTCTGCGTATAGTTCCGAACCTTATCCGGACTGTCCGCATCCTTTGCAAGCAGCGTGGCAAAGCCCAGTATGGCATTCATCGGCGTACGGATATCGTGGGACATGTTCGAAAGGAACATGGTCTTGGAATGGTTCGCAATCTGCGCTGCCTGCAATGCTTCCTTTAACTGCCGGTTGTACAGCTCCCGCTCGGATTCCCTTTCCTTTCGGATCTTATCATGCTGCCTCTCAAAAAACAGGTAAAGCGTACAGCAGCAAAAAAAGGCCACCAGCATCACCAGCACGACAATATAAATGTTCTGGTTTACCGCATCTCCTTCCCTCTGTATCGCCTGAATCTGCACATATCCAATCAGATAAACGGCGCCGTCATTGACAGACCACATATAGATCAGGGAATTTTCGTTCTGAATATCGTGGTAAAACATCACATCTTTTCCGTTTTTGATATGTTCCGCCACACTTGTCTGGATCTCCTCTTCTGAAATCTTGTTGGCATAAAAAAAATCATCCAGGCTCGTATGCCCCGCATCGCGTTCCCCGATTCCTTTTGGCTTTAAAACCAGTCGCTCGCTGGCTGCATCCATAAAATAGAGCTTTGCTTCATTATTATAAAACCTGCCGGGAAGCGCTTCATCAAACGTATCGTAAATATACTCAATATAAAGCGCAGCAATCTCTTCTCCGTCTCTTAAAACCGGACTCCGCATCGTATACGCCCAGGTTCCCATATCATTTAAATAGGATTGGGACAGCATCAGCCCGTCTACCGTTTTCCCCTCTGAAAAATCCAGGGCGTCCTCTGTAAATTCCTCTCCCGTATTAGAAATCCCTGCAGACTCTCCGGTTAAGATCAAAGACAGCTTTACCATGGTATCATTACTGTCGTAAGAACGGACAAAATCCTCCAAGCCGTCAACGTCTTCCATTTCACGGGAAAGCAGCTTCTGGAATTCCGCTTCCTTTTTTAAAATTGTCTCGATTGTATTGCCAATTAAATCCAGGCTTTCGCTCAGATTGCCGATTGCAGATTCGGACATTTCTCTGGTTATCCTTCTTGATACCAGAAAAACAACTGCTCCCAAAATACAAAAAACCAGTAAAAAGGGAATCATCAGTATGCCTTTTTTATATGCTTTGCCGCTTTTTTTCTTCTCCATATAACATACCTGCAAAAATAAACCTTCCTCTTATAACGTATTCCGCATTTTTTGAACCGCCACTGCTGCGGCGTCCATACACTATTATATCGCCGAATTCCTTTCATTACAATACTAAAAAAGGATGACCTTCGCCATCCTTTTTTGCCATTACCTTTTCCTTTCATCCTGTCAGCCCTTCAGCCGGAATCCATGCACCAGCTCCTTTAAGGCGGCCGCCTGGCCGGACAGCTCCTCGCTGGCAGCGGCGCTCTCCTCCGCCGTAGCTACATTGGTCTGGACCACAACCGATATCTGTTCAATCCCATGCGTAATTTCTGCAGCGTCGACAGCCTGCTGACTGGTAAAATCCGCAATCTTCCCAATCAAACCGTCCATTTCATCCGCCTGCTCCACGACGGAAAGCATGGCTGCCGCCGTTTCCTGCGCCGCCTTTACGCCCTCATCCATAGCGCCTATCGTCTCGCCCAAAAGCTCTGTCGTTTCCTTGGCGGCGTCTGACGATTTCCCCGCCAGTGCGCGAACCTCGTCCGCCACCACGGCAAAGCCCTTCCCCGCCTCTCCGGCGCGTGCGGCCTCTACCGCGGCGTTTAACGCCAGAATATTCGTCTGGAATGCAATATCTTCAATCGTTTTTATAATCTTTCCGATTTCCGCCGATTTATCGCTGATCTTCTGGATCACCTCGGTCAGATGCTTCATCTTCTCATTGCTTCCCAAAAGCCCCTGTCTGACATCCTGGGAAATCCCCTTCGCTTTCCCGGCTCCGTTTGCAATCTGGCCGACGCTGTCTGAAACAGCGCTTATATGCCCTGCCAGCGCCTCTACCTCAGACGCCTGTTCCGCAGAACCCTGCGAAAGCGTCACTGCGCCGCCTGAAACCTGCGCCGCTCCGGCTGCTACATCCCGCGAGGCTGCGTTTAACTGTCCTATCGTATAGTTCAGCTCAACGGAAATCTCATCCAGGGAATCTTTAATTTTGGCAAATTCTCCGGTATAGTCATGCTTGAGCGTAAAGGCTAAGTTCCCTCCGGCGATTTCCCGCAGCTTTTCTGCTATTTCATCTATGTATACTACATAATCCCGCAGCCGCAGCGTCATCCGGTTGAAATTATCCGCCAGCACCCCGATCTCATCCCTTGAGCGGTAACGAATACTCTGGTCTAATTCGCCCTCTGCAATCCGGGTAGCCACACGGCTCAGCTCCCTGACCGGCTTTCCGATGATACGCCGGATCTGAATCGCTACCAGAACGGTCGCTAAAAGCAGCGAAGCAACAGCCACAGAAACCAGCCACACGGTCAAACTTTTAAGCTCACGCAAAACCTCGCTTTCCTCCACATAGGACACTGCAATCCAGTCGCTTTCCGGCACCTGCGCCACCTGGATATAGGTACCTTCATGCAGCGACAGCTCAAACCTTCCGGCCTCCATCTGCTCCCCCGCATAAGCATACATCCCATCGCCTGCCTCGCTCAGCTTTTTCCCCAGGACATCTTTGTCCCGGTGTCCGATGATGGTATCGGTACGCGTGTCCACCAGAAAAATCCCGCCGGTATCCTCTATCTGCGTCTGGCCAACAATCTCCGATATAGCGCTCAGATAAACATCTGCTGCCGCTACGCCCCGCACCTGTCCATTCCCGTCCTTTAATACCCCGGAAGCGCCTACGACATAGGACTGGCTGTCCTCGTCAAAATACACATCCCCAAATATAAATTCTTCGGACTTGATCCCGTCCTGATACCAGCTCTTCGCCAGCGCGTCAAAATCCGGCCCCGGCGTAAAGGAAGCATGGTAGAGCGATCCGTCTGTAAGCGCCACATAAAGCCCTGCCGGATACGCCTCATTCTGGCCTGCGGTATGCCGGATATATTCTGTCATGGCTGAAATGTCCATATTTTCATATTCGACTGTATCCCGCTGCATCTCAAGCATGGCCAGCGTCCTGTTCATCCACGCCTTTGTTTCCTGAATCGCCCGGTCTGTAGTGGTCTTTAGTATTTCGTTGTTCTTTTCCACCAAAACCCGTGACATCTGGCTGTACACCACTGCCACCAGCGCCCCGGCGGCAATCATAACGCTTGCAATGACCGCCCCCAGCAGCTTTACGGTAACGCCTAAGCCCCGCCGCGCATTTCTTTTCGCGCCTGTCATTTCTTCTGATTTCATGTTCACACTCTCTCTTCCTTTGTTTTTTCATGCGTCTGCATTTTTATGTCCATTCTATTGTACACCTGTCCATTCTGTTATGCAATCGGCATTTTCCAATCATTCCGTTTTTGTATATCAATTTCTTTTAAATCATCAATGGCCATGCGAACGTCAAGCGTATGAAAGCCGGGCCAGCATTCACTCATTGTTTCGGCATCCGCAATTTGAACGATTTCACGGCTGTTTTCACATGTGTAGTAATGCCAGTAACGGTAGGTATAACCTATCCAGTACATAGCTTCCAGAGAATAAGCCGTACCGGCCTTTTTCAGTCCGCCAACCTCCTCGTCCAGCTCCTCAAGGATATATTCTTCACCTGCCCATTGCAGCCGATCATAAACGTCGTCAAGGGCAGCTGCAGTTTTACTGTTCATAAAAGCTTCTATAAATGACGGGCAATCCAGCCCGGCTTTCAAAGCCAGCTCAAACAGCCGCCCTTGTATATCGCAAAGCTGGCGTTTATCAAGGGTAAGCTTTTCCACTTTATTCACCTGCCTCTAAAATTTCATCAAAAAACCGGCCGTCACGGCGATATGTCCGACAAATTTCATCTGCCATTGCAATCCCTTTCATTCGATTGGCCTCGCTTTCCTTCTTTAACTTATCACGGTCATTTTCCATAAACCCGTGTTCCTCAAGAATTTTTATATTGTTACAGGCACGTTCTGTTAAAGCGACATATTGCTTACCATATTTTAAGGCTGAAAGACAGTGAATGAGCGCCTTATCCGTAATTTCCCCATTAAAAAAACGATCCAGGACAACGAACATTCTATCATTTGCAATAGAACCAACCACCATGTCGCAGCCGCTGCTTAAATTTGCAAAACGATGATAAATAAAAGACTGTTTCACAGCTTCCATCTTGCCACGATGATATGCGATCAGCAGCGCCCAATCTATTCCCACCTCTAAATCCAAAATCTTGAGGCCTGATAGCTGAACGCTTAACGTATATAGCTTGGCATTCGGATAATTACATATTAAAGTAAGCGGCTGGATCCGGTCAGTTCCCATGTAAAACCCTTTTCCAAAATCGCAGCATTCCCGGCTTACAGGAGCGATACTGCCGCGAATTCCCGATTTTGAACCATGGTAAAGGATTACGGCTTCATTCTCGCTTTGGCTTAAATTTCCGGACTTTTTCATCATGTCCCCCTAATTTGTAATCGAACCTTTGCATGCATTCATTATAACATTTGAAAGAATGAAATACAATCTGTCTATTGAAAAGAGCAAAAAAATCCGAACAATCTAAAACCTGCACAGCTGAGCCTGCCTTTTAACCCTCTCCCGCAAAAGCTCCAGAAACACTTCGCTCCCCGTCACCTCAAGCATCGGCCCAAACGACAATATCTCAATCAAAAGCTCCGTTTCCACCTCTTTATGATAATAAATCCGGCACTCATACCGCCCGTCCGAACGCCTTCGCGTACTTTTTTCATAATTGGCAAACTGCAGCATAGCCCGCTCAAGCGCATTGCGGCGATCCTCAATGATCACGCACACCGGCTCACAGCAGCTTCCCTTCCAATACTTCCTCAGATCCGGCGTCTTATCCTCCGTCCGCTGCGTCGGCAAAACGGCACGAATCCGGCTTACATTCAACGTAGCCTTCCTTTGCGTCTCCGAAAACCGCGGACCAACCGCCAAAAGCCGAAAGCAGTCATTTTTCACGGAATATTCCAGGCGGCAGGGCAATACGAAATAGCGGAGCCGGCGTCCCTTCCGCGATTCATAAGAGATGTTCAGATACCTGCGCTCCGAGATCGCCGCCAGAATCAGCCCGAAATTCTTCCGGTATTCCGGATCCAGGTAGTCGTCCCGATCCGAAAAACGGTCGTAATAATAAAAATCCTCCGGCAAAAACAACGGCTGTACCTCCCCTAACGCCGCGTCAATCTCCGAGAGCTCCCGATCGTTTAAAAACAGCCGGATTTTCTCGTCCAGCAACATTGCTTTCAGATAGGCCTTCTGCAGCTGCGTCAGCGGCACGTCAAACTGGCCGGACAGCCTGGCGCGAAGCATCCCGTCCTGCTTCTCAAAAAAGCCCCATCCGCCCTCCGACAGCTTCGGCAGCAGATAAAGAGCGCTCTCCGCAAAGCAGTTCCTCTGTATCAGCTCTAAAAGCTCCGGCTTTGCAATGCTTCTGCTTTGCTCCATCAGCGCTTTTACCACCTGAAAATAAACGCCGTATACCTCCGAAAATAATTCCAATTCGCTCACTCCTTAAAATACATACGGTACATTGCCGCAAAATCCCGCCGTAAAAGCGCGGTCAGCCTCTCGCTGTCCGACTCGGCCGCTAGGATCCTGCCCAAAAAGGTACGTATCCACGGCAGCATTTCATTCGCGTCAAACACCTCGGTTTCGTAGGTAAACGTATCCGGAGCAATGCGCCGGATTTCGCCGCCTTTTCCCTCCCGCTTTAACCGGCTGACTACAAAGCTTTCTGTTTCCTCGTCGATCCGAAGCGTCAGCTTTACGCGCTCCCTGCGCGTACGGCTCTCATTCTGAAAGGAAACGCCCCAGGCGTACCGCTTGTTTTGTTCCAGCATTTTCCTTAACGCGCCATAGTCCGGATACACGTCCGCCTGCTCCGCCTTTTTTATGGCGTCCAGCCTCGTGCTAATCCAGTGCTTTTGCCCCGGAAGATACAATACGACATAGCGCCGCCCGGTGCGGACACTGACAAAAATCTGAAGCGGGACGCCTTCTTCGTGGATGATCCGATCCGATCGGGTACTTTTTACGACAAGCGCCACGGCTCTTTCCTGGTGTATGGCGCAAAGCAGCACAAGCAGTATTTCGTCCTCTAAGGTATGGACAAAAAAATTGTGCTTACCCCAGAACAAATCATTGACAAGCGACGCCTGCTCCATCACGGTATTACCCAGTATGCCGAGCGGAGAAATAAGCTGATAGAATAAAACCGCCTTTCCGAAAGCCGGATAGGAAGACAGCAGCCTGCGCGCGGAAAGTCCCGGTTTGTAAAACAGCTCCCTGCCGCGCTTCTCCTTTTTGAGCATCCCCTCTTTTGCATATCGGTTGCACTTGCGGCGGATTAACTGCGTATCGAACAAAAAGCCGTATTCCGACAAAATACCGTCCGCCAGCCGTTCCGCCGTCTGTGCGCCATGCACCGCCAGATAGTCCAGAATATAAAAATGCAGCATCATATCGTTATCCGTAAAGCTCTTTGTTTTAAACACCCGGTAAAGCGGATTGGTATCCGCAAGGCTGCTGTCCACGGACAGATACAGATGCTTGCCCTCCTTTCCGTACTCCTGCCGGACGCAGTCGGATAACCAGCTTTCGATCCGGCGCCGTTCGTTGTCATAGGTACGTCCGCTATAGCCGCCGAACTCGCCTCTTGTTTTAAAGCCGTACACAAAAAAATCGCGCACATATTCGCGGCTTTTGGAAAAAGATTTTACAAGTTCCTTAAATTCCGACATCATCCTGTCCTTTCATCTGTTTGTTTCTTTGATCTTATCATATTTTGCCGAATTCGCAACTTTTTTGAAATGATCCTTTTTCAGAAAGGAGCTATCCTATGTTCAGACGAGGGAAACCAAATGGCAGCGGCTGCCGGGTAGCTCAGAAGGCAGAGCACAAAAAAACGGGTCTTGCCAAAGGCCCTGACAGCAATTCCAATCAGGTTGATGGTGTCGCGGGTTCGACTCCCGCCCCGGCAGACGCTTTTTCGGTTTCCCAAGTCCGGCGTAACAGTTCAGCCTACGGCTTCGCTGTTACCGTCCGGCGGCCTTACCGCGGAAAAAGTCTTGGCAAAGGCTTTTACGGCAATCACACTTTACATACGGGTAAACGCAGGTTCAAATCCTGCCCCGGTAAGGCTGTCTTTTTGCATCCAGAATCGGATAGGAGGGATACGCATGGATTTTATGGAGCAATTACATCACACGCTAAACCATCGCAAAACGTTCACCGAAAACGGCGCGGCCGGATATGCCGCGACCGGCAAAGCGCTGGCCGACATTAATTTTGCCGCCGCTTCTTTACGGCACGAAAGTGAAGAAGCGATTGTCCGGCAATTTCTTCCGGCCTTTTTCGAGGATCGGACGCTTGCCGTAAAATGGCTGTTTTTTCTGCGCGACGTACGCGGCGGCTTAGGCGAGCGCAGATCCTTTCATATCCTCTTTCGTTACCTGGCAGGCTGTCATCCCGAACTGGTCAGGCGCTTAACGGAGCTTGTCGCAGAATACGGTCGGTTCGACGACCTGCTTTGCCTGTTCGGTACGCCGGCCGAAGACGCCGCGCTGTCCGTCCTGCAAAGACAGCTTGTGCAGGACGACACGGACAGGAAAGCCGCAAAGCCCATATCTCTCTGCGCAAAGTGGATGCCGGGAAACAACGCCTCTTCCGCCGCCACAAGACGCGACGCCGCAAAGCTGCAGCGTTTTATGGGGCTTACGGCAAAGGAATACCGGAAGCTGCTCGCTTCCTTACGATCCTATCTGCAAGTGACGGAGGTTCTTATGAGCAGCGGCCGCTGGGACGAAATCAACTATGAACAGGTTCCGTCTAAGGCAAATCTCCTTTACCGGAACGCCTTTTTTTGCCACGACGAGACGCGCAGAAGACAATTTCTGGAATCGCTGACCCGAAACGATGCTACAATACACGCAGACGTATTGATGCCGCACGAAATTGTAACGCAGTACAAAACCCCTTTTTCAAATTTGTTTCTTATGGGCAATACGGACGATGCAGTGGACGCCATCGCAGAGGACGCGGCCTTAGAGGCGCTCTGGCGCAGTCTGCCCGATACCGTGTCAAAAGCTAAAAATATCCTCTGCGTCGTGGACGGCTCCGGCAGCATGACCTGCCGCATCGGCAGCGGCAACGTAACGGCGCTTCACGTATCCAACGCGCTTGGCATTTACTTTGCGGAACGCCTGGAAGGCCCCTACCGGAATCGGTTCATTACGTTTTCGAACCATCCGCAATACGTGGATCTTTCGCCCTGTCAGACGCTGGCGGAAAAGCTGACACTGGCCTATTCCCATACGGACTGCTCCAATACAAATCTCGAAGCGACCTTTGAACTGGTGTTGGAAACTGCGGTGAAACATCACCTGACGCAAAAAGAACTGCCGCAGACAATTCTTGTCATTTCCGATATGGAGTTCGACGCGGCGGTATACGGCCGCCGGACGGACACCCTGTTTGACACAATAAAAAAACGCTTCGCCAGACACGGCTACCGTATGCCAAAACTGGTATTCTGGAACGTCAACAGCCGGACCAACGTCTTTCCGGTACGTGAAAACGAGCTTGGTATCGGACTTGTCAGCGGATTTTCCGTCAACATCTGTAAAATGGTGCTTTCCAACGAGTTGGATCCGTATCAATGCTTAAAGCAGCTTCTGGAAAGCGAACGATATGACGCGGTTGCGCATTGCCTTTCCAAAACCTGGTAATCCTCTGTAAGAAGCGAAAAACAAGGGGAAATGCTTGTCGTGGTATTAGGGGGATGATTCAATAGTGACGCTTAAGTCCGCTTCCTTCGGATCCTCCGGCACGCTTGCGCTCGTAAAAAACGCAGCGGTGCTAAGCGTGTGACGATTGCA
>CANDKL010000095.1 GCA_947385255.1 uncultured Roseburia sp.
TACACAGTAGAGAACACTCTTTCCCTACACGACGCTCTTCCGATCTAAGCTTTAGGATGGTTTCGCGCATAACCGTCTGCTGCTGCTCCGGCAGCAGATTGATCCATTTGCTGTCCGCTTTTCCTACAATGGCATGGTCTTCTGTCAGAGTGTGTCCGAGCAGCCAGCCGGCGCATACGCCCAGAAAGTGGTTGACGGCGTCCTCTGAGTATCCGGTCTGCGCCAGCTCTTTTTCCAGCTCCGGAAGAGTTTTCTGGCGGAAATTATCATGCAGGCGGCGGTGCGTTTCAAAGCCCTTGTAATGGATGGATGCCATATATACCTCTTCCTCTGCAAAGTGCTTCATAGCATGATCCTTGAAATATTTGATCCCTTCTTCGCATACCCACTGGCGTTTGGATTCCTTCTCACTGAATGAAAACAGCCGGTTCATAATGTTGAAAAGCTTTCTGTGCTCTTTGTCAATGACTTCTACTCCGATATTAAACCTGTCCTGCCATACAAATTGATTGCCCATGTTTTTCCTCCTTTTTCATAGAATATGGCGTATTAACTGTGAGTTCTTTATTTAAAATTCTGCCCGAAGGGGCAGTACATGCGATAGTATTATACAGTATAGCATAATTTCGGAAAGAATAGTGCTTTTTTTCGATTTTTTTGCAGGATATTCTGTATGCTGCTGAAGGATGAAGGAATATCAGCCGATGCTTCCGTCTGCAATTACTAAAATCCGATCCGCGTAATCGGCCATTTGCCGGTCATGCGTTACCATAAGAATCGTCTGGCTGTAAAGCCGTGCGGCCTTGCTCATGAGCATGACGACCTCGTTTGCATTCCCGGCGTCCAGATTCCCGGTTGGCTCGTCCGCCAGGATTACGGCCGGGGAGATGCAGAGCGCTCTCGCTATGGCAGTCCGCTGTTGCTCGCCGCCCGACATTTCCGATGGGAATTTGTCCTTGCAGCCTGAGATTCCAAGCGTTTCCAGTACCTCTAAAACGTGCTCTTTATGTTCCTTCCGGCCGTCTAAGTGGATTGGCATAATGATGTTTTCATAGGCCGTATATTCCGGAAACAGGCTGTAGTCCTGGTAAATAAATCCGATTTTACGGCGCCGGATTTTTGAAAGTCGTTTGTCGGAAAGGTGCAGCACGCTTTCGCCGTCTAAAAGCACTTCTCCCTCATCCGGCGTGTCCAGGGTGCCTAAGATTTTAAGCAGCGTGGATTTGCCGGAGCCGCTTTTGCCGACGATTGCGGCAAATTCTCCTTGGGTGAATTCCAGGCTGCATTTTTTCAGGGCCTGGACCTGGATTTGGCCGGAGCCGTAGGTTTTGGATATTTCTTTACATTGTAAAACTGTTTTCATTTGATGTACTCCTTTCCGTTATTCGCTTTTTCCTGAAGCATCCGGCTTCACACACCTGCGGATGACCAGATACCGCAGCGCCGCGAGTCCCAATATCAGTGCCAGTACAAATCCTGCAGAAATCACAGGATTTGTATACAGCCGCATTTGATCCCGTGTCAACAGCATCAAATCTCCGGTGTAATCGTATAGGGTATCGGACCATAAATACAGTCCAACGGTTTCCTTTTGCTTTTTAAAATCCGCATAAATTTCGAATGCCATCATTGCGTAGCTGCACGGAACGCAAATAATCATCCAAACCGTTTCCCAAAAGCTTTCCTTCAAAGAAATCCGTGCCCAGAACGCTTCTTCCATTCCAAGCTGCTTTAAAAGCCGGTATTCTTTTGCCCGGTACCTATCCTGCAATTGATGAAAATGTACCCACAGAAGCAGGAAAATAAATAAAATCGTAATCAGCAGAACGCTGTATATACATACATTCCGCACAAAGGTATGGCGCAGCAGGGCAATTTCTTCCGAATCGGAGGAATACGTTACAGATTGCTCCGAAAAAATATCCGCAAGCCTTTTTTGCGTCGATTCAAAGGAGGAGGCGCTGTTTAAGTCAATATTCAGATAGTTATAGCAAAGTGTCTGCCCGTCTGCTTTTGCGACCCGTTCCGCCAGCCTTTGGGACGCCAGAATGGCATAGCTGGCGCCAAAGCCGACGCGCCATTTCCAGTTCAGCGGAGGGTTCTTGATGACCGCGCCTACCTTTACCGGAACGCATCCCGGCAGCCTGACATGGTCTTTTATTTCCAGCGGAATATGCAACTGCTCTTCGGCGCTTACAATTTCCACCGTGTCGCCCGCATGTATCGTTGTTTCCAAAAGCTGCTTGTCCGCTTCATCTCCCCATATATCATAGGGGGACAGCATCAGTACAATTTCCTCCCCGTTTCGGAAAGCGGCCGGATCCAGTTTCTTTAATTCAAAATCCTTTTTCAGCTCCTTTAAGAGTTTGCCGCAGTCTTCATAGTAGGAAAAATAAGTTCCCGGAATGGATATGTGATTCTGTTTGTATTGTTCCAGGACATGCTGTTCAATGGGGCTGTCCGCTTTATTCTGCCACTGCAGGATATGTGTTGCATCCATCGTTATCCGCTCGATGCTTTTTATTCCGATGAGGGATGCGATTTCTTTTCCGCTGGCGTCGCTGATTCCATCATACATGTCATAGGCGGGATCTTTGTTTGCACTAATGGCGCCATCCATAAAAGGGGATTCCATTGCCAGGTTGTTTTGCCTGCTTGCAGTAAAATCGTGCAGATCCTCCTTTGCCAGACGGTATTCCTGCCCGGACTGCCAAAGCTTATTTAAGCACAGCGTAAGCAGCAGGCACACGCCGAAGGAAAACAGGACAAAGGCCGTGTACTGGAAGGGATGCAGCTTTCTCTGGCGTCTTAAAAAGCTGCGCCCTGTATTTCGGTTTCGGTGCGTCCGGGCATCCCGCCGTAAGCGCCGCAGCTGCCGCTTTGTAACGCCGTGGCTGTTCTGGCTGAGCCTTTGATCCCGGCATCCCATCCATGCGCACAGGATAACAAACAAAATGATGCCAAGCGCCGTTCCCATCTGTCCGAAAAAATCCTCCGGATGAAAGACGAAGAAATACGGAAGCCCCTGTCCGGCGGACAGGCCCAGGCAGACGGCCGCTCCAACGGCATAGGGAATGGTCATTCCAAGCAGCGCATAGGGGAATGTGCCGCATACGGCTTCGACAAAAATAAGAAACCGGATCTGCGCCTTGTCCGCTCCGGCGCAGCGCAGCCTGTAATACCACTTCCGCCGCTGTGATACATAAGAAAGCATCAGGTAACCGACCGCCAGCGCGCCAATCAGCGTTAAGAGCAGCTTTACGGAGTCAAACATATCCTTTGAGCCCCAGATCCGGTTTTCATAGACATAGCTGTTGTATTCCCGGATATGGCCGGGGAGAAAAAATGCAGAGGTAAATTCCTGCATGTCCAAATCCTCGTATCTGCGGTCCAGCTGATAAAAATAAGTGGCGTAGCGCGGCGTACAGATACGCGCAAGGCCTTCCTTCGTTACAATGCAGTTCGGCAGAGGATAGCGGAAGCGGTGCTTCCAGTTCGCGGCAAAGCTTTTTATGATGCCGGTTAGAAGATAATCCTGCTCTGCGACCGTATCCTCCTCTTGCACGGTAATGCGTATGGTCTGGCCGGTTTCATAGCGATAGCCCAGCGCGGAAAGCGAGGTTAAGTCCATGGCGATTTCATTTTCGGCCTCCGGGAATCTGCCGTCATAGAGTGAAAGATTGCCAAATTGCCGTACCTCTTCGTCCGCTGTGCCAAGACATGCGCGGATCGGCTCGTTTTGCCCGTTCAGAAGCGAAGCGCCTGTTACGCAGACGCCGGAAGCGGTAAAATAGGGATGCGACAGCTCAGAAAACCGGACGGTGGAGTCGGTATCGTCCTTTACGGCAGAGAGTACCCAGTCTCCGTAGTTCTGGTAGTTGGTTTCCATCAGATAGCGATCCATGACTGTCTGGAACAGTGTGACAGATGACATAAACAGCACGGAGATAAAGGCTGCAAGGGAAACGTACCGCATTTCCCGTTTCCTGCGCCTTTGTCCTGTCAGGATTAGCTTTAGAAATGTATTGCTCATTGTAATGGCCCTCCTTTTTGTTTTGTACAGGTTTTATTTTAGGCGGCAAACCTTACAGGGAGGTGACAGAGATTAGAATTTCTCATTTTTTAAAGAATATACAGGGAGGATAATTGAAAAAACAGCGCCGCCGTCCTCGTGGTTTTGGGCGTGAAGGCTGCCGAAATGCTTTTCGATAATCAGCCTTGCCAGGTTGAGGCCGATGCCTGAATGCGATTTTTTCTGGTGCTTCGGAATATAAAAGCGGTCGAAGATACAGGGCAGATCCTCTGGCGCAATGCCGGGGCCGTGATCCCGAATCGTGATTTTTATGCCCTCTGAGGTTTGGGCAAGCAAAATAAGCACGGGCTTTTTGCCGGTATCGTGCTCGAAACAGTTTTTTAAAATGTTCATAAATGCTTCCTTTAACCATTCGTAGTCGCCGTAATACGGCTGATCGGTCGGCAGAGCGCCCTCTGAAACGATTTGTATGCGCTCCTCACCGTCCGGAAGGGCGCTTTTGCATTCCTCGAACAGTTGGGCTATTTGCAGCGGCTCTCTGTGCAGAATGATTTTTCCGGCTTCCAGCCGTCCGATATCTAAAAGGAGCTTCAAAAGCGTTTCGATGCTGTCAAGATAGCAGAAGCACTCCAAAATCCGCTCCTTTTGTTCCTTTTGGGCGTCTTCGAGCATCAGATCCAGGGAAATGGAGATGCAGCTTAAGGGCGTTTTGATCTGATGGGCGATATTTTCGATAAACATCTGCGTGTCCCGGTTTTTCTTCTGCAGAAACTGTTCCTTTGCGCGGAGCCTGTGGAGCGCGTCTGAAATTTCATACAGCAGCGCTTCGCCGAAAAAATGGCAGCTGCAGCCGGAAAGCTCCTGATCGCCTGCTTTGGCGTTTCGGATGGCCAGGGAGAGCGCGTCCTCTTCGGCCAGGCGCAGCCTTTTCAGATGCAGCATTCGATAAAAAAGCAAAAGGGCAAGCAGCATTTGTACCGCAAGCGCGCCCCAGAAAATACGGCTTAAGCCGCTGCTTTGAAAGAGATAAAAAGAGCCCTTCCTGGTATAGCCAAGGGCAATCATCGCGTCCCTGCCTTCCCTGGAGGGCTTCCAGAAGACCTCTTTTTCAAACAGGCGGGGAACGGTTTCCTCACACAGAAGCGGATCCTGTTCGTAGAAAGCCCCGATGACGTTTTGCTGAAACGTCATAAAGGAGCTTTGGATGACAAAATAGGGAAGGCAGCCGACGGCAACAAGAAGTAAAAGGAGCATGGCGGCGCCTGCAAACCGGGAGGGGTTGTTTTGTTTGATCATAGTCATACCACACTTTCTTATAACAGGCGTTCGGTGACCGGCTTGGTAAAACGGTAACCGAACCCGCGGATGGTTTCGATGTATTCCGGGCCGGCTTTTTTGCGCAGACGGCTCATATGGACGGAGAGGGTGTTATCCTCGGCAAATTTGCCGGAGACCTCCCAGAGCTGTTCCATGAGAGTTTCCCGTTTGAGGATGCGCCCGGCATTCTGCATCAAAATCAGAAGAAGCCGGTATTCCATAATGCCAAGCGGCAGCTCGTTCCCGTTTTTGAACGCAACGCCCTGTAAAAGGTCTAATTTCAGGGACTCACTGCACAGGAACCGGACGGCGTGCAGCGATTCCTGCCGGCGCAGATTCGCCTGAATGCGGGATATCAGCTCGGCGGTGCGGAAGGGCTTTGCAATATAGTCGTCGCCGCCTAAGTGTAAGCCTTTGACAACCGATTCCTCGTCGTCGCATGCAGTGAGGAAAATAATCGGGCTTAAGCTGCGGCGCCGGATTTGTTCGCACAGCTCAAAGCCGTCGCCGTCAGGCAGCCAGACGTCTAAGAGAAACAGAGCGATGTCCCTGTCGTTTAAGACGTAGTACATGGCCTCCGAGCGGGTAGAGGCAGTGACGGGCGTGTAGCTGTGGCGGGTTAAAAGCTCTTTTATGTTTTTTTGCAGAGCGCGTTCGTCTTCTACAATTAGAATTTTTTTCATGGGAATCCCCTTTTGATTCGAATTTTGGTTATCGTATCACAGAAGGGCAGGATTTGCAATTTTAAAAAAAAGGAAAATTTTTAAAATAACCGGTAGAGAAAACGCTTTCTTTCACGTTATAATAATAAAGGTATATAATTCTGTTTTGGGCAATCCTATATTTTGGGTATGCTAAAGAAAGGAGAAAAATAGGATGAAAAAAGGATATATCATTTTGCTATGTGCGTTTCTTCTGTCTGGCTGTGTCGAAATAAGGCATGAGGTTTATGCGACAGGCGGCGTAGAGGACGATGCGATTCAGACACAAAAGGAGGCTTATACATTGCCAGACGGCACGGCGGTATCCCTTTGGGAGCCGGAGGAGGAAAGCCATGAGCATTCCTACCGGCTGCAGGACGGGCAGGAGCTGTTAGAGGCAAAGCTGCCCGATGCCATCGATCAGGTTATGGTACAGGGGCTCAAGGGCGCCGAGGGCATGGAACCGGAGGCGCTTAAGGAGGCGCTTGCCTATTATGAAACGCAGGGGCCTAAGCTTGAGATACCGGCGCTTCTGGAGGCTGCTTATGCGGACTATACACAGTGCATGGAGGAGGGAAGGAAGTTTTTGCCGCACGTTGCCTCCCAGGAAACGGAGCCCTGTGTGGAAACGGAGCGTTTTACCGGGTTTGTGACGACCACGGAAACTGCGGCGGGAGCAGAGTCCGAAGAAACGAGCCAGGTGGCGCTGTTTGACCGGAGCACAGGGGAGCTGATACCGCCGGAGGATTTATTTACCGTTTCCAAAGAAGAGGCCGTGCAGCTTCTGGCAGAGCGCTGCAAAGAGCAGCTGCCGTCGGTGGATGTGGACAGGATGAAGCAGCTGATTTCTGCGGATCGTGTGCAATGGATGCAGGAATGGGTGAGAATCCGCTTTGAAAAAGGAGAGCTTCCGAAGCCGGATACCGATACCGGGGAGCAGCAGCCGGGGATGGATGTAGATACCGGTTTTGAGTTCCACATTGCTTATGATGAAATAAAAGAAGCGTTGCAGCCCTGGGCAGTTCCGGATGCGTCTTAAAAAAATTTTGTCTTTCTAATACGCCCCCGATATGCTACACTCTAAAAAGCACAAAATATACTAACTGTGATAAGGAGAAAAAGCTGTGGGAAACGAAAAGTCAAACCTGTTTGAACCATTATTAGAAACCTTTGAAAATCCGGATATCAAAGCCTTTGCCAGGGCCTGCATCCATACCATTCCAAATTATTTCTGGGACGTAGGCGCCTCGAGCACCGGAAAATACCACCCGAAATACGCGCTGGGGGATTTGGGCCTGGCGCGGCATACGTGCGCCGTGGTGCGTTTTTTGAATCATATCTTCAGCATCGACTGCTATCGGAACGATTTTACCGCAAGGGAACGGGATCTTCTCCGCGTGGCAGGGCTAATGCATGACTCCAGAAAAAGCGGCAGCGACGCGGATTTTATGAAAAACAAATACACCCGATTTCAGCATCCGATTCTGGCGGCAGACGTCGTGCGAAAGCAAAAGGGCCTGCTTCCGGAGGAGGAAATTGCTCTGGTAGCGGATACCATCGAAGCCCATATGGGGCAGTGGAACAAGGACTGGCGCTCCGGAACGGTTCTGCCTCTTCCAAAGACAAAATATCAGAAAATCCTGCATCTGGCCGACTATCTGGCAAGCAGAAAGGATATTGAGGTCCTGTTTTCCGGCTATGAAACGCCGCAGCCCGTAAAACCTGCTGCAGAGACGGAGGAGTATGTGTTTGATTTTGGAAAACACAGAGGAGAAAAGCTTTTGGATGTAGCAAAAAGCGATCCCGGCTATATTGCCTGGGCGAAGGAGAATATTACAAGAGAGCCCATCCAGTCGCTGCTCGCGCAGCTGTAAATCATACCTAGAAAAGAGGAGTGATCTTAAAAAAAATAAAATAAATGAGATTTTTCTGTCCGATCCCGTATCTAATATATGTAGGATGAAACAAAGGAGCTCCGGAGTAATCCGAACGATATCTGTACGCATAGGAGGAATGCCTGATGCAGGATAAGGAAACAGAAGGCTTGGTAAAAAAGGCGAAGCAAAGAGATCCCGATGCATTTACGGATCTGATGCAGCTATGTTTAAAGGACATGTACCGGACGGCGCTTGCGATTCTAATGAACGATGAGGATGCAGCGGATGCGATTGGGGATACCATATTAGCCTGCTGGGAAAAGCTTCATACGCTGAAAAAGCCGCAGTACTTTAAAACCTGGATGACGAGAATATTAATCAATAACTGTTATCGCATCCGAAAGACTGCGGTAAATATGGGAACACTGGAGGAGTATGAGGAGCCGGCGGTTTATGACGAGTATAACCTGGAGCTAAAAGAGGCTTTGGCGTCCCTTGACGAAAAATACCGTATGGTTATGACGCTGTTTTACGGCGAGGGCTGCCGCATTGAGGAAATTGCAGAGATTTTAAAAATTCCTAAAAGTACGGTGCAGACGCGTCTTCAGAGAGGACGCAAAAAGCTGGCAAGAGATTATTACGGGATTCGGAAAGGAGTTCAGATCTTATGATGAGAGATTCTATTTTTGCTGAAGAGATAGAGCTGCCGGAAATTGTGCAGAAGAAAGCAGACCGCGCCTTTTTAGCCATTAGAGCAGATGGAAAGGAAAGGACAGGACAAATGGCAAAAGGAGGGACTTTGGCTGCCGCGGCGGCCTGTGCGGCAGTGGTGATTACAGCAGGCGTTTTGGCAGGGCCGCTTCGCGGAGTTTTGGGACATGCCGGAGCAGAAGGCACAAATTCCGGTCAGACAGGAGAGGAACACGTACTCACAGCCGCAGTGGATCGGATTGACAAAATGTTTACACTGCAGGTAAAGGCGGAGGAAGCCGGAACAGGAGAGGCCGTTGCGCTTGCAGAGGGGAAACCGGTTCCGGTGACGGTTCGTTCAGACGGCGGAAATTCATGGGTTTTTGACGGCAGCGACGAAAACGGCGGTACGCTTGATTACTGCATCGGCCTGCCGCAGATTACCTGCGAGGGGGAGCAGATTGAGCGTATTACCTACAGCATCAATCAGGGCGCGTTTCAGATCGTGCAGCCGGAGAAGGAAGAAAGCATTGTTGTCGACGGGCAGCTCTATGAGGGCGAGCTGAATACCGGAAGCATCGGAGGGGATTACAGCGAGGAGCGGGACGGGGAACCGTCCAAGCCATTTGAAACGCTTCTTTATACATCCTTTACGCTCGACTATGACAGACAGGCGGATGACGAAACTTGGCTGAATTTCTGTAATGTGCGTACCGGCTGTGCGGATGTGATTGGGTCTATATGGAGTGAGGAATTCCAGATAGAGCAGTATAACAGCGGGATACAGAAGATGCTGAATCATACGGTGATTACCTGTACGGTTGAGTATGCGGATCATACGTCTGCGTCTGCGGATATTTTGGTGGACAGCCGTATTATGACGCGTAGGGAAGCGGGGGAGCAGCAGGATCCGGAAATGGATCCCGCGGATATGGATGAAGAGATAGTTGTGATTACGTTTGAGCTGCAGGAATAAAGGATATTTGGAATCAGGGGCTGATACGGCAGAAACCGGCAGCCCCTTTCTTTTAAAATCTATTTAACGGCTCCTGCCGTGTGCCTGCTTTTCGTCCATTTCTGCTTTTGTTATGGACCGTTATGTAAATGCAGTTATTCGTATTCCTGAAAATTTGACCCGCTAAAATCAATTTGATTGGTTTGCGTTGTGGTAACCGGAATGCTCCCTTCAAAAGTGTACCACTTTCCCCAATCCGTAGAATCATATTTTTTATACCATGCTTTATAAGCTTTAAGCGAACCCTTTGGTACA
>CANDKL010000096.1 GCA_947385255.1 uncultured Roseburia sp.
CGGCATCCCGATCCAGAATTGCCTCTGGTAAATCCGATATTTCTTCTTCCGTCTCCTCCGTTCCTACAGCCTCTTCTTCTGCCGGTCCTTCATTTTCCAATTCTTCCTGCACCACATCCGCTTCCTGCCGGGATTCTGCCTTGGCATCTGCATCCACTTCTGAGGCCAGCTCCATGATGTAATCTGGCTGTATGGATATTACATCGCCGCCTGCCGCCTCCTGGACACCCTCTGTAAATAACGCAGGATCTACTTTTTCCGGAAGCCGGATAATATCATAACCTGCTGCCGTACTTTCTATTTCTGCCTGTTCCACCATTCTGTTTACCGAATCTGACCCGTCAATTTCCAACTGCTTTATAAACTCCTGCTTCGCTTCGGAATCTTTTATTTTTCCCTTTACGACTTTTTCTTTTTTCGCCTTTTGCGCCTTTGCTTTTACATAAACCTGCTGTGCATGGCCTGCCAGTATATCTGTATCGAGTGATTCTGCTCCGTGCCATACCAAATATTGACTGCTGTAGCCCTCCTCTTCTGTTAACAGCGCCTGTTTCTCTTCTTCCAGTTTCCTCTCTGATCCCAGTTCCCTCTCTGATCCCGTCTGAGCCTCAGATTCGTTCGCATTCTTTTTTAATAATTCCTTTCCCGATGTAAAGGAAAATTGTGAAAATACCATTGCCACAGCAACGATAGACACTACGATTCTTTTTTTCATACTCTAACTCACCTTTCCCATTTGTGCTGTATTTTATAACTGCAAATATATATACTGCTGCTTCATATTATCTTTTTACGTTAAAAGATTCTTATTGTGACTATAAGTCTATAAATATAGTTGTATTTGAGTAAATTCCCCCCTTCCTTATCTGATTTCGTTCTGCAAGAATCTTCCCGGAGCTCCATTTTTACCATATTATATATTATACATGAAGCTCCGGTTCCTGTTACCGCAGCAGCAAAGTGTCATTATTTAACAGAATAATATCCCTCCACTTCCACAGAACTAGAATTCGTGTTTTCTACAAATATTTTATATGTATCTGTTGACTTAATTTCAAAATCATAGCTAATTGTTCCCTTTCCCGTAACATATCTCCGATTTCCGGAGGAATCAATGATCCCTACTTTTACACTTTTTGTATCCGGGTCCACTGTTACACTGATCGTGATTGTCTGTCCTTTTTTCGCCGAAACCCCAGACGATTTCTTTAACGTATTGCTTCCAACCGACCATGAAATCGTTGTCATGCTCCTGGTTACCTGGTTTGTTTCACCGGTTTCTACCTTAATATTCTCCGCCGGCCCATGATCCGTAAATTCTTCATATACGATCGGTTCATAAGGCTCTTCTGTCTCAATCACGGTTTCCCTGTACCATTTCTGGTACTGATCTCCCATTCCGTCCGCAGCTGCCAGCACCGTCGCGGAACAGCCCATCACCAGCATAACGCTCAATGCCAGGCAGACAGCCGGCTTTTTCTTCCCTGTTTCTACGTCTTTCATATACTTTTTCCTCCTTACCAGTTCATTTTTGTCTTCCATCATATGCATGGAAAACGCACTTTTCTGAACATCAGAAGTGCACATCACCTCAAATATGATATCAAAATACCGTTTCCTCCCACCGGCTTTCCCGCATACCTTTTCATCACAGGCATATTCGCTGCACCGCCTTGCTTCCCTCCCAAACAGCCATATAAACGGGTGGAACCACTGGACGGTCTGAAGCAGCGCTGAAAACATCAGCAGATACATGTCCCCCTGCTTATAATGGGTAAGCTCGTGAAGCAATATGACCCTGAGCTGCTCTTGTGTAAACTCCTGCACCGGAAGCACGACCCTTGGATGCAGGATTCCCATAAATCCAGGGACCTTTGCGCTATAATCCCGGACCAATGCGACTGTTCCCGGCTTTATCCCAAGCTCCCTGCATATGCCCCCAAACAGTTCCTGTACCTCCAGTTCACATGGAATCTGTTTCTGACAGCTCTTATACTGGGCAATCAGTGAAACAATCAGCCGGCAGGCCAAAACACCTGCACCAATCCCCCATATCAGGAGAATCCACCTGGCCGCATTTAAAATCGTCAGGGTCGGCAAAAACAGTATCCCTCCCCACCGGCCCTGCTCCACGTCCCAGAGCATCCCCATGTAAACAACCGGCAGCATATAAAGCAGGGCAACTGCCCATAATCCTGTCCGGCGCCACCTCCCATATCCCCACCTTCTCAGAATCGGGCTCCATAAATACCATACCAGAAAAGCAGCACTCCCCGTAAGCGCCACAGTGATCAGAATCCCTATGAGCTTAATCATCCAATCCATCCAACCTCCTCCTCATTTCTTCAAGCTCTTCCTTTGTAACCGTTTTCTGTCGAAACAACGTGCACACCAAATCGACCGCCTTGCCCGCAAACCAGAACTGCTTTGTGTCCTCCAGTAATTCCTGCTTATATTCCTGCTCGCTTTTCACCGCGTGGACGTAAGCATTCCTACCCTCCCGGTAGTTTTTCACAAATCCTTTATCCGACATTTTAACCAGGAAGGTCGCCAGCGTGGTACGGCTGTAATCCTTCCCGTACCGTTCCTTTAGCTTTCTGCGCAGATCGATGGCTGAAATATCACCTCCTTCGTCCCAGATGGTTTTCATAATTAATGTCTCGCAGGATGTCAGATCCCTGCCTTCCTCCAATTCGATATGCTTCACGTCTGTCCTCCATAAATTTACTTATTTTGCAGTTCATTCCAAATCTACATCTATTTTACTATAACTATAGACATATTGCAATAGCTTTGGTTAATGCAACAGGAGCTTTTATCCTGACAGAACCTGGCGTGCAGCTTTCCCCACCCCGTGAAAAGTAACCAGCATCAAAACAATAAAGATGTACTCATAGAAAGTGATTGAAAATATAACATAAAAAGTGTATACTATATTTAGAACATAATATGGAGATTGGAGGAACATATGGTGGCACCGAGGACAGCAAGCAAAAAGATAGCCAAGATGCTTATATGGAAAAATTGCAGGATATAGAGATAAGAGTACCTAAAGAATATTATGATAAGATTAAATCTTGTGCAGAATCTAAAGGATTGAGTATAAATAAGTTGGTAATTTCGCTTTTGGAAAAGGAAATAGACAAAAAAATATTATCAATAAGGAAAAAACAAAATCGAAAAGGATTCACCAGAATAGGAGTGATGCTCTATGCGGAAATTAAAGGTATACTTAGATACATCGGTTATTAGTTATCTTTCACAGGAAGATGCGCCGGAACGCATGAAGGATACATTGGAACTATGGAAAGGTTTTGTCAATGGAAAATATGAAGTATATTGTTGTTAATGCTTGTGACTGCATCATATCATGGAATTTTAAGCATATTGTAAATATCAAGACGATTAGAGGCGTGAGAGCGATTACTAATCTGGAAGGTTACAAGGGAATAGATATTATCAATCCATCTGTATTATTGGAAAGTGAGGGATGATTATGGAAGCATTGGTTATTAGTCCTGATTTTACGATTGAGGATATTCACAAGATCAGGGAACAGAACTATGAACGGACAAAAGATATGACAGTAGCAGAAAAAGTTGCATATTACAATAATTCCGGCAAGGAAGCGGAAAGAGAGATTGAACGAAGAAGGGAATTAAAGCGAAAAGCTATAGCGAGTATGTAAAAACTTAACATTTTGAAATCGGTCAAACTCGCCAGCGTGGTACGGCTGTAATCCTTCCCGTACCGTTCCTTTAGCTTTCTGCGCAGATCGATCGCTGAAATATCACCTCTTTCGTCCCAGATGATTTTCATAATTCATCCGCAATATAAAAAATAATCTCTCTCTGATTTCATCTGATAATAGTCTTGTAAGCCCAATATTGCAGTATCTCCACACCCGTTTACTGTAATGATTACCGGAGTTCCTAAGGAATCTATTTCCTTGATTGTGAAACAGACCGAGATGGGATATAATGTGGAAAATGGTATTCGAATGGAGGTATGGGCATGAAAAAAGCGCTGCCGATTGGCGTGGAAAACTTTAAGGATTTGATGGAATCCGGTTATTATTATATTGATAAATCCTTGTTCATAAAAGAATTGGCGGATCGGAAAGGGAAGGCGAACTTATTTACCCGGCCAAGACGTTTTGGAAAGACATTAAATCTCAGTATGCTTCGATACTTTTATGAGGATACAGGGGATGCGAAGAAAAATGAGGAACACAAATCGCTTTTTCAAGGTTTGAAGATTATGGAGCAAGGCGAAGCATATACAAAGCATATGGGGAGCTATCCGGTCATTAACCTGACGCTTAAATCGGCGAAGCAGCCTTCTTTTGATTCCGCGTATGGCAAGCTGAGGGACGATATTGCGGACGAATTTCAAAGACATCAGTATATCATGGAATCCGGGAAAATGAATGAAAGGGAAAAGACACTGTTCCAAAAGATTACGGATCGGGAAGCGGGATATGACGATTATTCCGGCGCGTTGAAATTTTTAAGCAAATGTCTTTGCCAGGCAACAGGGAAACAGGCGGTTATCCTGATAGATGAGTATGACGTACCGCTTGAGAATGCTTATTTCCGGGGGTTTTATGAGGAAATGGTGGATTTTATCCGGTCATTATTTGAATCGGCGTTAAAGACGAATGATTATCTGCAGTTTGCTGTCATTACAGGGTGTCTTAGGATTTCAAAAGAAAGTATATTTACAGGCTTGAAGCATTTGAATATGATATCTGTACTTGATAAAAAATACAGCGGTTTATAATCCATGGAGTGTGATAAAGTATTTATATGATTTATATTCAGATACGGAAGCATTCCCGCATCCCTACTGGATCAATACCAGTTCCAATGACATTATAAAAGATTTGATTGACAGGGCGGATCGAGAAACGAAGGGGCAGATTGAAACGCTTTTAGCCGGCGGGACTTTAGACATACAGGTTCATGAAGAAGTTACTTATGGAGATATGTACAGCAGCGGGGAGAGTTTGTGGAATTTTCTCTATTTTACGGGGTATCTTACCAAGAAAAGCGAATATTTTAAAGATAAATATATATTTTTAAAGGTACGCATCCCGAATGTGGAAGTCATGACCATCTATGAGAACACGATTTCAAATTGGCTGAAGGATCTGATAAAAAAAGAGGATTTTCATGATCTGTACCGTGCAATGGAGGAAGGGAATGACAGGAGGATGACAGAATTATTAAATGCCCAGCTTTTCCGTACGATAAGCTTTTTCGACAGTGCCGAAAATTTTTATCATGGATTTCTTGCCGGTATCTTAAGCCAGAGCGAAAATTATCTGGTGAAATCGAATCGGAAATCTGGGAATGGGCGTTCTGATATTCTGGTAAAAAGCCCTTCGCTGCGTGGAAGGGCTTTTGTTGTGGAGGTGAAGGTTTCGGATTCTGTGGCTGATTTGGAAAGCGACGCCGAGAAGGCGCTGCTGCAAATATATGATAAAAGATATGTGGAAGAGCTGTGTGCGGAAGGGTATCGGAAGATTGGCTGTTATGGAATATCATTTTTCCGGAAAGATTGTGAAGTGCGTTTTGGAAAGGGATAAAAATCCGGCAGGCTCTTTAAGAACTGCTCCGCATTGCGGTAGGCAATGCCATCCTCTGTATCCAGATTATCACCAAGGTATAATACAAATCTGCCCGCCAAATCACCGAACCGCGGGGAAGTAAGCCCAAGCTTTTCTTTGTCCAGCAGATGCCTCGCCTGCTCCCGGACGCATTGGCTGCTGTGCTTAATCTCATAAACAGCGCAGGCATTGTTCGCTTTGTCAAAGATAACCATATCGAACTCACCGCTGGCAAACACGAGCTTGAATACCTCATACCCTTTCCCAAGCGCTTTGGAGGTTTCCAGCAGTATGATATCCTCCAGCATCCTTCCCCTGACTTCACTTAACAGGCGTTCCGTCACATAAGAGGCAGTTTCCCTGTCCAGCATATGGAAGGTTTCATCCTTCATCAGGGAATGCACGAGCGCCTGGGCCTGGCAGTACCTCATGCCGGGCTGCGTGAACAGGATCCGTTCCTCCGGCTCCATCCCGGCCATGCCATACTCAATGGGGCAGGGTACGATGAGATCCAGGGCCTCCAGGTATTTTTTGATTTGTACCACATGGGAGGGCGTGATCCCAATCTTTCGTTCCTCCTGATTCCGGATATCCAGTATCTTCATCAGGTTCCTGGTCACTGCCTCTTTATCAATGGCTTTCAAAATATCCGTCCGTTTCCCCGGGTCGCGCTCCTTCTTTAAATTCCTTGCCGTAATGCCGAGGTCATGGGATACGAACGGCCTTGTCAGCACTTCCAGCACAAACCGGTGGTTCATATCCTCTATGATGCGGTTAATCGCGCCGGTCAGCTCCCCTGCCTCATAAAGGCTCTGCAGATGGCCGAAGTATTTCCCGAATGCAAAGCAGGAAAGGGAGTGCTGGATGTTCTTGCAGATGGCCGTGTCAATATACCTGCGTGTGGATTCATCGTCGCGGAAAGCCACGCCTTCTTCCCAAAGCTCCTCATCGTCAAAATCCGTCTCCCCGGCTTTTAAGGTTCCGCCGTAACGGATATATTCATCAATGCTGTCCATGTGAAGGATACGGCTGTATTCGCGGTATGGAATAAAAGTGGTATGGAATGTCCTTTCCCTGTCGTACAGTTCATTGTCCCTGGCAAACCAAAACCCCAGTGAGTCTGTGCCGGAGAGCACAATCCGCATCCCCATCGGCACATAAATATCGGACAGGAGGGCTGCGGAATCAATAAAGTCCTCCATCAGCGTAACCTCATCTAAAAAGATATACCGGTATCCCGCCTGGTACAGCCGGTCTAAGTCACGGGTAAGCGAATCCATCTCATCGAAGGTACGCAGCTTAATATAGGCGGCCTTTTTAAAGTCTTCCTCAGACATATCCGCGATGGCCTGCAGGAGCATGGTAGTCTTGCCAGTCCGCCGAAGCCCATAAACCACGCATACCCTTGTCCGCACATTCCCATACAGATATTTTGGGATCCTGTGATAGACCTCCCTTTTTTCAAGCTCCTTCACACCGGCCGCCATTCCTGCAAGTTCGTTTCCCACCCTTACCTTCGTTTCAAATTTTCGGACATTTTCCTTCACAGCCGGGAACTTCTTCTTCAGTTCTTTGAGCCGTTTCCGGAGTTGTCTGCGTTCTTCGATCTGCACCCGGATTTCTTCTGCTTCTTCTTCACGCAGATACTGGCTCTTTACTTTTCCGTTTTCTTTCCATTGGAGGTAATACCGTGTTTTCCCGTTTATATTCTTTTTGGAAATATAGCCTGCGGGAAGCGCAGCAATCTGTTCTTCGATCTGCCGTATCAGTCCATAGCTGTCAGTCATAGGGATCAGCTCCTTTCTTTTGCGAATATTATACCCTACTGTAACCTACTGGTCAATAGGTTACGGCCTCCCGCCCTTACCTCGGGCGGGAGGCCGGATTTTGCCAAAAGCCTCTTATCTGCCTATTTCACAACCGCAGCCTTCGTCTTTCCGTTCAACAGCTTCTTATAACTGCCCAATTTCTTCTGCGGCACTTTGATTTTTGCCTTCTTATGGATGTTCGCAAATGCAGCTGCGCCAACCTTCTTTAAATTCTTACCCTTAATCGACACACGCTTTAACTGCTTATCTCCCTCAAATGCCCTCGCGCCGATCTTCGTTACATTCTTGCCGACGGTGACACTCTGCAGCCTGGACATGCCCTTAAATGCCTTGTCTGCTACGCTCGTTACCTTTACGCTTACGCCGTTTACTTTTACGGAAGCCGCAATCTGAATGGTTTTCGCTTTCTTCGAGGATACGCCGTAAGCCTCTGCCGTTTTCTTTTCTGCATCGGTTACGCGGTAGCTTACGCCGTTTTTCGTTACGGTATCGCCAGCCTTCAGCTCCGTTTTGCTTCCCGTACCGACAAGCCCCTGGAGCTTTAAGAGCTCCTGCTGGATTTTTTCGATTGCCGCCTGTGCCTCTGCTTTTTCCTGCTGCAATTTCAAAAGCTCCGCTTCCAGCTTCGCAACGCGCTCTGCCTCCGCTTTTGTCGCGGCAAGCTCCTTGGCCTGGCTCTCTAACCGTTTGATTTCGGTTTCTAATGCAGTTACCTTTTTCACCTGCTCGCTCAATGTATGGATCTGTTCCTCTAAAGCTGTTATTTTTGCAACTTCCTTTTGCAGCCCGGCAATCTTCTCTGTCTGTGCCGTCAGGTTGTTAATTTGTGTCTGCATGCCGGAAATCTTCTCTACTTCCTCCCGGAACGCCTCAAACTGTGCGGCCTGGTTCTTTAAGGTCGCAATGTCTGCCTGCAGACCGGAAATCTTTGCAACCTCGGCTGCCATCCCCGGTACCAAATCGGCTTTGTCTTTGATTGTCCCAAGCTCTGTTTCCAGATCCGAAAGCGTTTTGTTGATATCGCCAAGGCCGTCTGGGAGTTCGTTTACTTTATTCTGCAAATCTGCCATCTGGGACTGCAGCTCCGAAAGAGCGCTTAACTTCGTTTCCAAATCCAGCCCTGCGATTGCATCGGCTTCCTCGCGCAAGGCGGCAAGCTGGGATTTTAAAGTGTCGATTTCAGCCACCTTATTCTGCAGCGTTTCAATTTTGCTGATTTCGGTCTGCAGGCCTGCAATTTCACCGTTTAGCCGTTCGATTTCGGCTGCGTCTGCCTTCTCGTCCAGTTTGCCTGCCAGCCCCTGCAGGTTTTGGATCTGGCCCTCCAGCTCTGTGATCTTTTCTGCCTTGTCCTCAAGTATGTCAATCCTTGTGATTTCACCCTGCAGCGCGGCAATCTGATCCTCAAGGCCGGCAAGCTGGTTTACTTTGTCTTCTAAGTTTTCGATTTTTGCAATTTCTTCCTGAAGGGCTGCAATCTGCTTTTGAAGCGCCTCAAACTGATCCGGCGTATCCTTCATGCGTTCGATTTCAGCCTGGATTTGTGCAAGCCGTTCCAGCATAAGCTCATCGGATGCGGTAGATTTTATCACTGTAACCGGAACAGATAACGTTACGCTTGGATAATCTGGCAATACTGCCGTAATCACTGCGCTGCCCTCGGCTGCCGCTGTAATCACGCCTTTTTGATCCACGCTTGCCACAGATTCATCCGAAGAAGCCCATGTGGCTTTGCCGCTTACCATGCCCTCCGGTTCGATTACTACCTGTGCCTGTGCCGTTTCACCCGGGAACAGCTTTGTCTTATCGGTTTTTATCCCGGCTTTTGCAGCTGTCAGGATGGCCGTTGCCGTACCTGGCATATGGGTATCTGTTTCAGAGGTGGAAAGCTTCACCCGGATTGTCCCAAACCTGGAAATTGTTAAGGTTTTATTGTCTGCTTTGTCAATACGGCCCTTCCCGGTTCCGCCGCTTAGTACGCTGTATTTCAGATCCTTCCCTGCGTTGGCGTCAATGGTAAACAGCCCTGCCGTACTTAAATCCAGCGTATTTTCTGTCAGGACAACAGTTGCTTCGTTCGGCGTAACCGTTACCGGGGCCTTGTATACGGCATATAGGGTAATTCCGCCCTGTGGCATAGTTACCGCGTCACCCACGCGGTAGCCTGTGCCCGTACCGTCCGCCTTTGTATTCCATCCTGCAAACTGTGTGCCATTTGGCCCTGCGATGCCCGTGCCGGCCGCTGCCGCAAAGCTTGCTCCCGTATCTAATGTCGACTGGATCGGCGCTTTTCCCGTTCCGCCGTTTAAGTCATAGGTTACGGCGTAATCCGGCTCTTTTTCCACCTCTGCCAAAAGCCTTGGCGCGCGCGATGCGTTTGTGCCGGTTGCGCCCTCCTTAGAGGTCAGCCTGAAATCCCTGG
>CANDKL010000097.1 GCA_947385255.1 uncultured Roseburia sp.
AGATATGAGGCTGTGACTGGAGTTCAGACGTGTGCTCTTCCGATCTATCCGCCGTATTCTACCATCTGCAGTGAACCAAACGCAAACGGTTTCCAGACTTGTTCCCCAAATATGCTTGCACTTCCAAGTCGATTCCAGTTCAAATCATATTTCATTACCCGGATGACTTCTTTGGTATCCTCTTCATTCGGGTTGTACTGTCCATAGACCAGAAAATAATGATCCTTTCCCGCATAAAATCCTCCAAAGCGCTCCAATTCATCCGCTATGTACTGTTTCCATTGAAACTGAAAGTTAAAATCATATTGTTCGATAAGAGTCTTTTGAGGCATATGCTCAATTCGAATGTATCCCGTACTGTTGCTGGCCAGATACATCCCTGCTGCACTTGCCCGTATTGTATAATCATGCCGGAATACCGGTGTATCATCCGACATGTCATTGTTCGTCAGCTCTGGTTCTGTTACGGCTGATGCACGGGCTGGCGCTGTGTGCAACAGGATGATGAATAGGATGGCTGTGAATATTACAGTTAAAACGGCTTTTTTCATATGTTTCGTCTCCCCTTGGTTTTCATAATAAGAATAATAGCTACCCTGTGTAACGGCTTCCCCGATAAATGCTAATGCTTTGGATCTTTCCGTTTTCTTCCACATAATAAATAAAATAGTTCCCATGAGCATCCCCTGTGGAATAACCATATGAGCTTGGCTCAAACCCATATTTTTTCAACAACGGTTCTATCTCTGACACCTTCATGCCCGGATGCAGGCCACAAACACTCAAATTTTCCACAGCTATGTTCTGATAAGATATACTTCCGCCGTCTTCTTCAAAAAGAAAAATCACTTCATTCCCGTTATAGCTCCCTATATAGCCCATTCCTTCCACATCCTCCTGCATTTCAATGCCATATGTGGAGGAAAGCACGTTCATTACCTCATCCAAAGAACCTTCCCTGCTCATATATACATATCCCAAATCCGGCAGATTCGGATCTTCGTCCACTTGTGAGAGATGATACTGCAGGTATGCGTTGGTATATACGGAATAATTCGCTGCCTTCAAATCCTGCCAATCCACTTCAACCTCTTTTGCACTGCCAAACAGTGATTGCTCCCATTCTTTATATTCCGCTCCGTCCACTGTCCTGACATTTCCAACTGCATCAGCGATATAGTAAATATTACCGTCACCGTCCAAATCAATTTGATCCGGAAACGCTTCTCCACTCACAGGATTTACAGCAAATGAATCTTTATTCCATGAATCTGCATATCCCAGGCTGACATAGGTATCCTGAACCGGGTCATACTGGTAAATATTGAAAGGAACCATATCTCTTCCAAGCTGAGAATGTGAAAAATAATCAATTAAAATTCCATTGTCATAAAAAACTTCACTTATATATTCCTCAAATTCAATTCTGATTTTTTTGTGTTCCAAATCGTATTGATAAATTACAAACCTCAAATCAGCCATACTTCCACTCGTATTTTTTACAAGCAGTTCTTCTACTCCGTCTCCATCAATATCACATATGGAAAAATAATTACTTCCGTTTGATTCCACTAAAAAATTATAATATGTTTCCTTCTCCTCATCTTCCGGCCAGTAACCGCCCAGACTGATAGACGCCAGCATATCCGCATAGTATTTTCTCAAAAGAATATCGGATTCCTCATCACTTTCAAGCGTTTCCGAAACCGCTTCTTCTTCTGTTTCTTTTTTCTCCCGGGCTATTCTTTTGCTAACAGCTTCATACTGATCCATTCTCACAATATAGGGATAACCGTTCTGGGAAGCTGATTATAACGGTATACTGGCCTGTCCGAGCCGGATAAGTCTATGCAGGAACTGATTCCTATATCTGCATAGCTTTTCTTGATAGAATGGCAGATTCCGCCCATATCCTCTATGCCCCTGCATGAATTCAGGCAATTTGATATTTTGACTGTAACAGGCGCAGTTTCAAATGTATAGACATCTACATAACCGCAGATCCCTGCTGTGGCGATCGTACTTTTCTCACAGCTGAATGCTCCATAATTGGAGCAGCATGTAATGTCCATTTTTGCCAGGCTGTTTTCTATTTTTGAACCACCGCTTATCTTTCCGACCACTCCGCCGATTCCCGGATCATAGTTTGTATGGGTTTCCTCCTCTTCATCTATGATAATGCTTCCATAATTCGTACATGCCAAAACCTGAAACACTGCGGATGGCCCGTTAATTCCTATTTCTATATTTCCGCAAATCCCCCCGATGCTTCTCCGGCCATCTCCGTATATCGTACCATAGTTTTCACAGTTACTGCATAGAAATGCGTCTTCAATTTGATACGAATTATATCTCACAGAACCGACAATTCCTCCGCCTCCTGCACTACTCTCTAAAATATGGTTCGGATTTTTCCCTCTTCCATCTGTTATATTGTAAATATCCGCCGTATTAAAGCTGTTGTAAATGTAACATTGGCTGCCAAATACCCATTGTACCAACCCACCTGTCACAGCATCCATATCGCTGTTTTTTCCAATCTCTCCGGTTACATAACAATTATCAATAACTCCCTTGTCAAACTCATTTACCAATCCCGCTGTATTAGATGTCGTATTAATAATTGCAAGATTTTTTACCGTTCCGCCTTCAATCATTTCAAAAAGAGCTGTTGTTCTGTTTAGCAGCTGATGGAAATTGCCGTCGAAGGTTCCTTTGAATTTTTTTACAAAATGTTCTGAATTTTTGCAGTCAATATCCGCCATTAAAATATCATCTCCATCACTATCCATATTCTCCAAATCAGAAAGCGTGTAGATCGGAATCTTGCCAGTCGTATCTTCTGTGGAATTTCCCTCAATCATGAATGACGTTCTTGCTTCTTGGTAACTTTCTTGAAATATGTTTCCCCCACTCAGGTTCTCAGTATCTGCATCATGCTCCGTATCAGTGGAAACTGTGCTGATATCATTTCTTACACAGCCATTGAATGTCATACTTAGCATTATGCAAATATATAACGCCAAATAAAAATAATTCTTTTTCATATTAAACTCTCCTCTGAGTATTATTTTATCCCTTATTTATACAGTCACACAAAAGATTTATTACTGATTTACAATAATCCCATCATTTATACCCGCAATTGAACCTTGATGATAACCAACTGCTGTGCCAGTAAAGATGCAAGTCAATATTTGTCCTTTGTTATATCCTGTAATTCCTCCTGCATAATTGTAAAAATTATTAGTAGAATCAAGCTGTATTTTCCCATCTGTAACCTCACAATTTGATACTATACCTGTTGTCTGATTATATCCTGTAATTCCTCCACAATAACGATCTTGTCCATTTTTTGCCGTTGCAACAATATGTTTAACAGTTGAACTAATAATTTTTCCTGAATTGAATCCTGATATTCCTCCTATATAAGAATCATCCCTAGATTTAGATGCCGCGGATACCTCAACATTTTGTATAGAACAATTCACTATATTTCCAGTTTCACATTGTTCACCACACAAAATTCCTACACTACTATAGTTGCCACTGGTATTCGCCGTACAACCCTGAAAAACACAATTCTGTATTTTCCCTTTATTCGTAGAAGCTATCATCCCAACATTTATAGACTTAGACTTCGTCGCTGTACACCCCCGAAATGATAAATTGCTCACAACTCCTTTTTCTCCAACGGCCACGAACAACCCATCCTTTATCACCAGATTTGATATCACATGATTGCTTCCATCATAGCTCCCCTCAAACGGCACGTCAGTTCCACCCATGGCCTCCAATGTTTCCAAATTAGCGTCAATATCCGCCGTCTGTACAAAGCAGCGGGTACTGCTTGTTCCTACCTTCCGCAGCTGTTCCAGGCTGGCTACCTGATATGGATTTACCGCAGAACCGTTTCCTCCTGCAAACCCGGTCGATGAAGCAGTCAGCACTCTGAAATACTGGTTTGATACCGTCTTTGTTTTTCCTGCAACAATCTGCACTTTACAGGTCGTATCCCCTACGTATTCCCCGGCGTTATTTTTCCCGTTCCAGGCAAAGGATTTGACGGTATTGGGCTTACAGGAAGAAAATGTCTTTGTATACAATACCCGATCGGTGACATCCAGAATCTGCGCTTTTACATTTGTAGATTTGGCATCTAACTGAAAGGAAATATTAATAGACGTCATGCCTGCCACAAAATCTCCTCCGTCTGCTGTCGCAAATAAAATAGAATGCGCGTTTGCATTTGCGCCCTTCTTCGCTTTTGCCTTTACCTTCACTTTGCAGACCAGCTTCCTTCCGGAAACCTTTGCCGTTATTTTTGCCGTTCCTGCGCTTTTGCCTTTGACAACACCTTTCTTGGAAACGGTAGCAATTGATTTGTTGCTGCTTTTCCAGGAAACCTTTTTCTTCGTATTTTTTACCTTCAATTTCTTTTGCTGCCCGACATTTAACGTGAAGTTTTTGCATTCAGCTTCGGAGCCGGCTTTGCCGCAACCCGTTCCACAGGACATAATATTAGAAATAATGCCATAACAATAATAGCAAATGTATAGATTAACTTTTTCATCATTTATTCTCCTTCTTCTCTTGTGATAGCTCTATCCTGAAGTTCTTTTTGTGTCTGTTCATATAGAATTTTCATTGCATTCATAAATTTTTCCCGCTCCGGATTGTCATACCCTACAAATACAACATCATTGATATCCTCATGAGAAAACAAAAAATTATTTGTTTCACCAATATACCCTTCAGGATATGGCACGCCTAAATAATCATATATTTTATTTTCCTTCGCATTTACCTGTAAAACACCTATAATTATTAGCTTTTTTGTGGCATTTTTTAACAATACTACGCTCCCTGCCGGTAATAATCGTTCCATTTTCCGCTCTCCGTCCTTTCCTCTAATTTCCCCATAAACCTTTTATTTTCGTCCCTGCACCCCGAATTAGGGATACCCATCCGTCCGCACATTCCTCTGCAATAATTTTCCAGCCTTCTGCAGCTTTTTCCATATAACTCATATCACTGTTACCGGAGCCCCCTGTCGCATGGTCAATTGCACCGTAAACAAGATCATCCAGCCCTCCTGACAGCGAATGCCCAAGTCCATAAATCCCTGCCATAGACATATCAATTGCCGTGTCCGAAGTATCTCCCGCATCCCATTTTCCGTCAGCAGAATATTTCTCATAGCTTCGAAAGCCCTGTGCAACCGTTCCAATCCCCGCTTCTGCAACTGCCGCATAGACATCCAATCCACTCCACAAGCCTGCCTTTTCTGATTTTGATACCAGACTCTTAACATCATCCACATGCTTTAATTTGTAACCGGCTTTGTATACAGAGACCCCATCCTTTCCACAATCTACATAATCTGCAATCATCCCTGGTACGCTCTTTTCTCCAAGGCCATCGCTTGCCGAAAAGATAGAAGAACCTAAGCCCAGAATACTTCCGCCCAGTTCTAATCCCAATACATTTTTTTGCGCTTGTTTTCCAAAAAAACCTTTTGTAACATCATATTGATCTGCATAATAATCATAAGCTCCTGTCCACAGCCCGATGCTGGAATCCGCAAGCTGGCACCAGCCGCCTGCCCCTGTCATTCCTTTCTTATCTCCAGTAAAAAAAGAATACGCATCCCTTATATAAGAATCTGCACTCTCCAGAATACCTGCTTCCTTGTATCCGCCCCAGCTATCCGCCCTTTTTAAAATCGTTTTTATTGCAGATGTTTCTTTATCCTCTTCCATCCAACCGTCTGCCATTCTTTTAAACCGAGAATCTGCATTCCCTGCATCCTCTCCCCCCGCTGCACTGCTCTGCATCGCATCCGCCGCCTGCCCCTCATAATACGCATACCTCCCGCAGATAAGCCCAAGACTCTCCGAAAATTGATTCACCCGCCCCGCCGTTTTATGCAGATACCCAACGTTTTCCTCCAGCCTGCTCCTCACCCGGATGGTTTCGGAAAAATAATCCGATAAATTCTCCATACAGGAGAGAAGCTGGCGATCCAAATCCAGCAGCTTTTCTCCGATCTCCTCCAATATGGCAGGCATCTGCGTAAGCCCTGCCACATTTACCTCAAAATAAGCCATTCTTTCACCCCTCCCGGTACCAATTCTTATTCTTACAATCCACTGCCAGTACCGCCGCCCAGACAAGCAAGGCCGCAAGCACTGCTGCCAGGCCGTAGATCAGATACGAAAGCAGCGGTGTTTTTTCCTTTAAAGCCCCTTTCGCCTGTTCCAAAAGCTCTTTTTGTGCCGCAATCGCTTCGGAATCCCGGTTTTCCTGCCGGATCAGCTCCTGTGCGCTCTTTAGCGCCTCTTCCAGCGGCTTTAACGAGCTGCCTTTATAGGTTCCGGACGCATACAATCCCTCGCATTCCTCATACAGCCCGCGCAGCGCCATAAACTCGGCGTCCTGCTGTTTGTCAATATAGGCAATTCCGTAATTATCCAATATCGTACGGATTTCATCCATTGACAGGGAGACGTATTGCTTCCCTTTTGCATCCGACTTTGCCAGATTATTCAGCCCTATCAGGTATCCGTCCGCGTCTAACAGGGCACCTCCGGTATTCCCGGCATTGATATAAGCCGTATGCTGTAAATAAGCCGCGACGTCTGCTTCGTGGTCCAGGCTTTCCAGTGTGCCCTTGTAAAACAGCAGCTCGGACATTTCATAGCCTGCGTTCTCTGTTTTGGCCAGGCGCTCTGAAAAACCCATGACGTAGACATCATCTCCCGGATTCAGTGCTCCGGTATCCCCAAGAGGCAGCGCACCCCGTTCGTTGATGACGCTGTCTGCCTTTAACAGGATAAAATCTTTTTTCTCACTTTCCGCCACAACGGAAATGTCCACCATGATATCGCCTTCTACCACCAGCTTCATCACGGTATCGCCGCCGATTTGCTCTGCGTCCAACTGATGAGACGCCGCATACTCACTTTTTGCTTCCTCTGAAATATGTACCGCATTGTATGCGGTGATAATATAATTGCTGTTATCAGAGCTGCTTACGATACAGCCGCAGGCGTTTTTGACGCGGTGGAAATTCCCGCTTTTGTCTTCCACTCCGGAAAAAAGCGCAACCACTCCCTGCCTGGCACGCTCTATATCGGCGATATCGGACGCGTAGGCTTTACACGAGAACAGACAAATGAAACAAATGCCCAAAAAAAGCGCCCCTGTGATTCTTTTCTTACCCATTGTATTGTTTTCTCCGTTCTAAATAATAAAGAAGCGGAGCTGCCGGGAAATGTACCTGTTCTGCTCCGGCAGCCCCGGTAATGTCAGCCGATCCCGGCTGTCGACAGTGCGCTTGCACTGCTCCGGCTCTCCTCCAATGCATTCTCTACGTCGGTTGCCGTTAAGGACAGCTCCTGCCCATGCTCGTCGATCATGGTGATCACCTTTTGAATATCCGCATCCAGATCGCCTATCTTCTGAATAAAGACGGCTCCTGCATCGTCGTTGTAGCCGCTTTTTAATTCCTGTGCGCAGGTCTGGATATTGGTCGCTAAGGTTCTTACGTTATCTTCTGTTTCTAACAGTCTCTGGGAGGCGGCTTTGAGCGCCTCGATATCAATCTTTTGATTTGCCATTTTTTCCTCCTAATTCCGTTCCTGATGCCTGGTCAATATACTGTTATAAAGCTCTCTTGTCCGTTCAATGTCCTGTTGAAATGCATTGATAAATTGTCCGATTGTCTCATGCAGGCGCTGCATCTGGGCAATATCGCTGCTGACCGCTGTCTGAAATGCCTCTCCGGCTTCCCCTTCAAAATTTCCCGATAAGCCCTGCGCCGTACTCTGGATTTCCTCGATGTACTGCTGCAGCGTTGACTGGTAGCTTGTCAGAAGCTGCGCTTTTTCCTCCATGACCTGCACGTCACGATCCATTACTCCCATTGTCGATTCCTCCTGTTTTTTATTTATCATACTGTGCCTGCCGCACCTATGACCTGTTTAATTCCGTTCCGTATGCCTCCTTTTGGCTGCGTCGATGACGCCCTTGACATTGTCGGCTGTTTCGTCCAGCCAGTTTGCAAGTTCCGTCAGGCGTCCTGTTTCCTCTTCCAGGCTCACAGCCTCTTCTCTGACGATCCGGACAAAGCTCTCCGCATTTGACGACTGCCAGTTCTGCTCAATGCTGTTTGCCGCAGAAAGCAGGCTCTGCCGATTTGTTTCCAAATCGGCTGCAATGCTCCTAAGCCTCTGGACTTCTTCTTTTGTTTCACCGTAATCAATCCAGAGATCCCCTTCCTGTTCTCTCATACACTCCTCCTGAACTCAAAAATCAATCCTGTCAGCCTATAATATCCGTTGGAAGCGCCGTGACACGGCTGACCGCCTCCTGCACAACCGCTTCTGTTTCTCCTGCCGTTTCTAACAGCTCCGCGGGATGCTCCTTTAATTTTTTAATCACGGTTTGAAAGCTCTCCTGCATCTGGCTCCATGCCGTCCGATGTCGATCGGCCGCAATTCTCTCCCAGAACGAACTGCTGCCGTTTACTAAGCCTTCTATATTCCGGACGGCTCCTTCGATTGCTTCAATTGCTTCGCTTAGATTCCCGGCCTCTGTCCGTATTTCCTCCGGGTGTATTACAAGCTCTGCTGCCATATTCCACCTGCTTTCTTTATAAAAATAGTAACCGTTCCGGCGGGCTGCCCTGCTACAGCTCTCCTACCATACCCGATACGACCCGTTCGCACGTTTCATAGCTGTCCAGTGCATGCTCCTCGCACTGCATCAGTGCCTGCACCTGGTCGACCGCTCGGCTCAGCTCCAGCAGATCGGCAGAAATCGCGATCTGAAAGGCGTCCGCGGGCGCTCCTTTAAAATGCTCCTTTAAATTTTTGCAGGCAAGAAGCATGCTCTGGATCGCGGAACCCATTTCGGTAATATAGCCATTTAGTTCCTCTTTCATGCCTGCCAGCGAATTTGTATCCGCCTTAACATGTTCTATCTCTGACACCAATCATCCCCCCTTATACCAGCAGCAGCCTGCTTCCGTTTTTTACCTGCTGACCTTCCAGAGAATCCGTCAGGCAGAGCCGCCTGCCGTAGTCACAGCTGTACAGGGCAAAGCCCTCCTGTCCCGCCGTTTTGTCCCCGCCCAATTTCTTCTGGAGAATGTCTACAATCTCTTTCATGGCTTCCTCTGCCGCAGCCGTTTCCTCCAGCATAAATTCATACTGGCAATCAACGGCCGGAACATATACGTCTACATGAACCATCTGCGTTTCCCCCTTCCTGCGTACATGGCGCTTTGATCCGAAGCATCCCCTGCGTACGGTCCGTCAGGTAGCCCGTCTCCGGCTTCTCCGGCTTTTCCATTTCGGTATGGCTCATATTGCCAAACTGATAGGTGAAATCGAAGTTGGACTTGCGGGCGATGTTCCCTCCCAGCGTAATACCCGTATTTTTCTCAAAAAACACCTGTATCGGCCAGGGCATGTCCTCCGGCAAAGAATAATTTTTCAGGCTTTCCTTATACCTACGCTCCGTATCAGACACATATTTCAGCTTCTTTGCTTCCGGCTGATCCAAAACAAACTCTGCAAACGTATAAATCTGATGCTGTTTTCCCATTTCCCATAATGCAATCCAGCGGTTAAATGTGACGTTCTCATGACGCGGATACAGGTTTCAAAAAGCTTCACCCCTGGCCCGTCCGCTTCGTAGCGGCAAATCCCGAAGCAGTTTGTTTCTGCCAGCGGAATGGCACGCACCTCTTCCGATTCGTCAAA
>CANDKL010000098.1 GCA_947385255.1 uncultured Roseburia sp.
AATAAGGAGGGCGAACATGGGACAGAAAGTAAATCCTCATGGCTTAAGAGTTGGAATTATTAAGGATTGGGATTCCAGGTGGTATGCGGAAGCGGATTTTGCAGATTTCCTGGTAGAAGATTACAATATCAGAACATTTCTTAAGAAAAAATTATACGCAGCAGGCATTTCCAGGATTGAAATTGAACGTGCATCCGACCGCGTAAAGGTGATTATTTATACGGCAAAGCCCGGAGTGGTAATCGGTAAGGGCGGCGCAGAGATTGAAAAGATCAAAGCAGAGGTTCAGAAATTAACGGACAAGAAGCTGGTTGTAGATATCAAAGAGGTAAAGAGGCCGGACAAAGATGCCCAGCTGGTAGCAGAGAATATTGCATTGCAGTTAGAGAACCGTGTTTCCTTCCGGAGGGCTATGAAATCCTGCATGGGCCGTTGCTTAAAGGCAGGCGCGAAGGGAATTAAGACATCCTGCTCCGGACGTCTTGGCGGAGCCGACATGGCGCGTACCGAGTTTTACAGCGACGGGACGATTCCGCTTCAGACGCTGCGTGCAGATATCGACTACGGATTTGCAGAGGCAGATACTACCTATGGTAAGGTGGGTGTTAAGGTTTGGGTCTACAAAGGAGAAGTACTTCCGAAAAAGGGAAATAAGGAAGGAGGCGCTCAGTAATTATGTTAATGCCGAAAAGAGTAAAACGTCGTAAGCAGTTCCGCGGCAGCATGCGCGGAAAAGCGTCTAGGGGAAATAAAATCGTATACGGTGAATATGGTATCATTGCCATGGAGCCGTGCTGGATTAAGTCCAATCAGATAGAAGCAGCCCGTATCGCCATGACACGTTACGTAAAGCGTGGCGGTAAAGTCTGGATTAAGATTTTCCCGGATAAACCGGTTACTGCAAAGCCTGCAGAAACCCGTATGGGTTCCGGTAAAGGAACCTTGGAGTACTGGGTAGCTGTTGTAAAGCCAGGCCGTGTGTTATTTGAGATTGCCGGAGTTCCGGAAGAAGTTGCGAAGGAAGCGTTACGTCTTGCCACGCACAAATTACCCTGTAAATGTAAGATAGTTTCACGTGCAGACTTAGAAGGCGGTGAATCAAATGAAAACTAGTAAATATTTAGAAGAATTAAGGTCACAGTCTGTTGCAGATTTAAATGCACAGTTAGTTGAGGCAAAGAAAGAGCTTTTCAATTTGAGGTTCCAAAATGCGACCAATCAGTTAACCAATACAAGCAGAATCAGGGAAGTCAGAAGAAATATTGCCAGGATTCAAACCATTATCACTGAGAAGTCAAACGTGGCAGAGTAGGACGGGAAGGAGAACGAAGGCTGTGGAAGAAAGAAATCTTAGGAAAACACGTATAGGTGTCGTTGTTAGTGACAAAATGGACAAAACAATCGTTGTCGCTGTCAGGGATAACGTAAGGCATCCGCTCTATAAAAAGATTGTAAAGAAAACCTACAAATTAAAAGCCCACGATGAGAAGAACGATTGCAGAATGGGCGATACGGTTAAGGTAATGGAGACAAGGCCTTTATCCAAGGATAAAAGGTGGAGGCTTGTAGAAATCGTAGAAAGGGCGAAATAATAGCCGCATTGCGATGAGAAAGAAGGAGGCTTAAGGCATGATACAACAGGAGAGCAGACTGAGGGTAGCCGATAATACCGGTGCAAAGGAGATTTTGTGTATCCGTGTTATGGGCGGTTCGACCAGAAGGTATGCGAATATCGGCGATATAATTACTGCTACGGTTAAAGATGCAACACCAGGCGGCGTTGTTAAAAAGGGCGATGTCGTAAAGGCAGTCGTTGTTCGTACAAAAAAAGGTGCCCGTCGTAAGGACGGTTCTTATATAAAATTTGATGAGAACGCTGCTGTTATTATCAAAGAAGACAAAACCCCAAGGGGAACCCGTATCTTTGGACCAGTAGCCAGGGAGCTGCGTGAGAAACAGTTTATGAAGATTGTTTCCCTGGCTCCGGAAGTATTGTAGGAGGTGCGCGATGGCTACAAGTAAAATTAAAAAGGGCGATATGGTAAGAGTCATTACCGGCAGAGACAAAGATAAAGAAGGAAAAGTTATTTCTGTTGACAGGAAAAAGAACAGGCTTCTTGTAGAGGGTATCAATATGGTCACCAAGCACGCAAAACCGAGCATGGCGAACCAGCAGGGCGGTATCATCCATCAGGAAGGGCCAATTGATGCGTCAAACGTAATGTATCTTCACAAAGGCAAGCCTACCCGTGTGGGCTTTAAAATGGATGGGGATAAAAAAGTCCGTTTTGCCAAATCAACTGGTGAGATCATTGATTAATCGCAGAGAGGAGGACAAAACAGGTGAATAGACTGAAAGAGCAGTATCAGAACCAGATCGTAGATGCTTTGATGAAAAAGTTCGGATATAAAAACAGGATGCAGGTGCCCAAGCTTGAGAAAATCGTAGTCAATATGGGTGTCGGCGAGGCAAAGGAAAATGCGAAGATATTAGAGGCTGCGGCAAAGGATATGGAAATCATTACCGGCCAGAAGCCGATTATTACAAAGGCAAAGCATTCCATTGCAAACTTTAAAATCAGGGAAGGCATGCCTATCGGATGTAAGGTTACCTTAAGGGGAGAAAAGATGTATGAGTTTTTGGATCGCCTTGTCAACCTTGCATTACCCCGTGTACGCGACTTCCGCGGCATCAACCCGAATTCATTTGACGGCAGGGGGAATTACGCGCTTGGAATCAAGGAGCAGCTGATCTTTCCGGAAATCGAATACGATAAAATAGATAAAATCAGAGGTATGGACGTAATTGTCGTGACTACAGCAAGGACCGACGAAGAAGGCCGCGAGCTTTTGGCCCAATTCGGCATGCCATTTGCAAAACAATAGGAGGGAATTTTAAATGGCTAAAACATCTATGAAGGTAAAACAGCAGCGGAAACAGAAATTCTCTACCAGAGAATACAACCGTTGCAGGATCTGTGGGCGTCCACATGCATATTTGAGAAAATACGGTATCTGCAGGATATGTTTTCGTGAATTAGCATACAAGGGACAGATTCCGGGCGTGAAAAAAGCAAGCTGGTAAGGAGGAAATTCATCATGACAATGAGCGATCCAATCGCAGATATGCTTACAAGAATCCGTAATGCAAATACTGCAAAACATGATACAGTAGACATTCCTGCATCCAAAATGAAAATCGCAATCGCTGATATCTTAGTGGATGAAGGATATGTTGCAAAATATGACATCATTGAAGAGAACAACTTCAAGACAATCCATGTCACCTTAAAATACGGTGCAGATAAAAATGAAAAGATCATTTCCGGCCTGAAAAGGATCTCCAAGCCAGGGCTTCGTGTATACGCCGGAAAAGACAAGATTCCTTATGTGCTTGGCGGACTGGGGATTGCGATTCTTTCCACCAACCAGGGAATTATTACAGACAAACAGGCCAGGAAGCTGGAAGTCGGCGGCGAAGTGCTTGCGTTTGTTTGGTAGGCATTGAACACTTAGTGAAATCAAGCCGCAGGCGCAGATTGAGCTTAGTGCGAGGCCGTTCTGTGAGATTAGCGAAGTCTGGCCGCAGGCGAGAGCTGAGCTTAGCGAACAGAACATCCTTAGCATTTGTTGAAAATATAAGAATTATTAGGAGGTACGGGCATGTCACGAATAGGAAGAATGCCAATCGCAGTTCCGGCAGGTGTGACTGTGGATATTGCAGAAAATAATCATGTGACTGTAAAAGGTCCGAAGGGGACTCTGGAAAGAACGCTTCCAGCAGAGATGAGCATTAAATTAGAGGATTCTGTAGTTACGGTAACAAGGCCGAATGATTTAAAAAGGATGAAATCCTTACACGGCTTAACCAGAACCCTGATTCATAATATGGTAGTTGGCGTAACCGATGGTTATGCAAAGGTACTCGAGGTAAACGGCGTCGGTTACAGGGCCTCCAAGTCCGGGAAAAAGCTGACCTTGAACCTGGGTTATTCCCATCCGGTAGAAATGATCGATCCGGAAGGCATAGAGTCCACTGTAGAAGGGAATAAAATTACAGTAAAGGGTATTGATAAAGAAAAGGTTGGCCAGTTTGCTGCCGAGATCAGAGATAAGAGACGGCCTGAGCCTTATAAGGGCAAGGGAATTAAGTATGCTGATGAAGTGATCCGGCGTAAGGTCGGTAAGACTGGCAAGAAATAAGTAAAGGAGTGGACAAGGAATGATAAGAAAGAAATCAAGAGCAGAAGTTCGTGAAAAAAAGCATAGAAGACTTCGCAATCGTCTTGCCGGAACAACAGATCGGCCGCGTCTGGCTGTCTTTAGAAGCAACAACCATATGTACGTTCAGGTGATTGACGATACAGTCGGCCACACACTTGTGTCTGCTTCTACCCTGGAAAAGGAAGTAAATGCAGAGCTTGAGAAAACCAACAACGTAGAGGCGGCGGCGCACCTCGGGACAGTGATTGCGAAAAGGGCGTTAGACAAAGGCATCGGTAAGGTTGTTTTTGATCGCGGCGGATATATCTACAAGGGTAAAGTAAAAGCTTTAGCCGATGCAGCCCGCGAAGCTGGCTTAGAGTTTTAGAAGGAGGACGCGAATACATGAAACGTACAATTATTGATGCTAGTCAATTTGAATTAAATGAAAAAGTGGTATCAATCAAACGTGTAACAAAAGTTGTTAAAGGTGGACGTAACTTCCGATTTACCGCATTGGTTGTTGTTGGCGACGGCAATGGCCACGTTGGCGCCGGTTTGGGAAAGGCAACCGAAATTCCCGAAGCAATCCGCAAGGGAAAAGAGGATGCAATGAAGAAATTAATCGAAGTTAAGTTAGACGATAACAAGAGTATCACACATGATATTACAGGAAAACATACTGGCGCATCCGTATTGTTAAAGAGAGCTCCGGAAGGTACCGGTGTGATCGCAGGCGGCCCGGCACGAAGCGTGTGCGAGCTTGCCGGCATCAGCAACATTCGTACGAAATCCCTTGGCTCAAACAACAAGCAGAACGTTGTGCTTGCCACAATCAATGCTTTAAGCCAGTTAAAATCCCCGGAAGAGGTAGCGAGGCTCCGCGGTAAGTCTGTGGAAGAAATCGTCGGTTAAGGAGGGCATTTGAGATGGCAGAACAATTAAAAATTACACTGGTAAAGTCTACAATCGGTGCAGTTCCAAAGAACAGGAAAACAGTAGTGGCTTTAGGCTTAAACAAAATCGGCAAAACAGTGATTATGCCGGACAATAAGTCGGTTCGCGGAATGATTCAGAATGTAAGGCATTTAGTAAAAGTAGAAGAAATCTAGTTGCAAGGATAAGGAGGTGCCAGAATGGATTTATCAAATTTAAGTCCTGCACGGGGATCTGTGCATGATAAATTTAGAAGAGGACGCGGGCATGGCTCAGGAAACGGAAAAACCGCCGGCAAAGGCCATAAGGGACAGAAGGCCCGTTCCGGAGCTCCAAGGCCGGGCTTTGAAGGAGGCCAGATGCCATTATACAGACGGCTTCCCAAGAGAGGGTTTACCTGCATCAATTCCAAAGAAATTGTGGGAATCAATCTGTCAGCCCTCGAGGTGTTTGACAACGATGCGGTTGTAACAGTCCGGGAATTAATGGCAAGGGGAATTGTGAAAAGCCCGAAGGATGGGGTGAAAATTCTTGGCGGAGGAGAGCTGACTAAGAGGCTGACCGTACAGGTAGATGCGTTTAGCGCAAGTGCGAAGGAAAAAATCGAAGCCCTTGGTGGAAAAGCAGAGGTCAAAGCCCTTGGCGGAAGAGCACAGATTAAGGCTCTGCGCAAAGAGGTTAAGGCTCTTCGTGGAAAAGCAGAGGTGATCTAATGTTAAAGACGCTCCGTAATGCATTTAAGATAAAAGATATACGGAATCGAATCATATTTACGTTTTTGATGCTGATTGTCATCAGAATTGGAAGTCAGCTTCCTGTTCCCGGCGTTGACCGGGATGTATTTGCAAACTGGTTTGCAACGCAGAGCAGTGATGCGTTTAGCTTTTTCGATGCGGTAACCGGCGGTTCCTTTGAACAGATGTCTATATTCGCATTGAACATCACGCCTTATATCACATCCTCCATTATTATGCAGCTTTTGACGATTGCAATTCCGAAATTAGAGGAAATGCAAAAGGACGGTGAAGAGGGCAGGAAGAAAATTGCCGAAATTACACGTTATGTAACAGTCGGTCTTGCGCTGATTGAATCGGTTGCGATGGCGATTGGATTCGGGCGCAGCGGTTATCTGACCAATTACAATGCATTAAGTGTCATTACAGTTGTTGTAACCCTGACAGCCGGTTCGGCCGTGCTGATGTGGCTGGGTGAGCGGATCACAGAAAAGGGAATCGGCAACGGTATTTCCATTGTACTTGTTATCAACATTATTTCCCGTCTGCCGGAGGATTTAAGCACTCTGTATCAGCAGTTTATTGCAGGCCAGAGCGTTCCGGCAAAGGCGGTGCTGGCTGCAGTGATCATTGTAGCAATTATTATTGCAATGGTCGTATTCGTTATATTACTTCAGGATGCGGAACGGAAGATTCCGGTACAGTATTCCAGAAAGCTGCAGGGCAAGAGGCAGGTTGGCGGACAGTCCACCCATATTCCGTTAAAGGTGAATACCGGCGGCGTTATTCCGGTTATTTTTGCACAGTCACTGATGCAAACGCCTGTTATTATTGCCTCTCTCGTAGGAAAAGGCAACGGAACAGGAATTGGAAGCAAGATTTTAAAGGGGCTTTCCCAGTCCAACTGGTGTAATCCGAGCGAGCCGGTTTATTCCATTGGCCTTGTAATCTATATTGCATTGATCATTGCGTTTGCATATTTCTATACGTCTATTACGTTCAATCCGCTTGAGATTGCGAACAATATGAAGAAGCAGGGCGGCTTCATCCCAGGCATCCGTCCGGGAAAACCAACCAGCGAATATTTGAACAGGATATTGACATATATTGTTTTTATAGGAGCGGTAGGCCTTGCCTTTGTCGCATTTCTTCCGATTTTCTTCAGCGGTGTATTCAATGCAAATATATCATTTGGAGGAACATCTATCATCATTATTGTAGGTGTTGTCATTGAAACAATCAAACAGATCGAATCCCAGATGCTGGTTCGTTACTACAAAGGATTTTTAAATGATTAATATACTTTACAGGAGATGCCGCTTGGCATTTCCCGCCGGGTATAGATTTGGAGATACTGGCTTTTGCCGTATCTCCAATCGTGTATTTATTTGACAGGAGGGTATTCTATGAAAATCATTATGTTAGGAGCTCCGGGCGCCGGGAAGGGTACGCAGGCGAAGCAGATTGCGGATAAATATCAGATCCCGCACATTTCAACAGGAGATATTTTCCGTGCAAACATCAAGGAAGGAACAGAGCTTGGAACGAAAGCAAAGGAATATATGGATCAGGGCTTGCTGGTACCGGACGAACTGGTGGTAGAGCTGGTAGCAGACCGGATCGTAAAGGAGGACTGCAAAAACGGCTTTGTCCTGGACGGTTTTCCGCGGACGATTCCGCAGGCCGAGGCGTTAGACGAGGCTTTGGCAAAAATGGGCGGGAAAATGGATTATGCCATTGACGTGGATGTTTCGGATGAAAATATCGTGAACCGCATGGGCGGCAGACGTGCCTGCTTAGGCTGTGGCGCAACCTATCACATTGTAAATATTCCCACGAAGGTGGAGGGGATCTGTGACAAGTGCGGCAGCGAGGTTGTGCTGCGTGACGACGATAAGCCGGAAACAGTACAGAAGCGCCTGACCGTATACCACGAGCAGACCCAGCCGCTGATTGATTATTACAGTCAGCAGGGAATTTTAAAATCTGTAGACGGAACACGTCCGATGGAGGATGTATTTGCAGATATTGTTGGAATTTTAGGAGCTTAATTTATGCCAGTGACAATAAAATCTGCCAGGGAGATCGAGCTCATGAGGACAGCCGGTAAAATTCTGGGGAAGGTGCACCAGGATTTGGGAAAAGCGTTAAAGCCGGGAATGACTACATTAGAGATTGACCGCATTGGGGAAGAAATGATCCGAAGCTATGGCTGCGTTCCGTCCTTCAAAAATTATCAGGGATATCCTGCATCGGTTTGTGTTTCCGTAAACGACGAGGTTGTGCATGGGATTCCGTCCAGAAAGCGGATCCTAAGGGAGGGCGACATTGTAAGCCTGGACATCGGCGTGATTTATAAAGGATATCATTCGGATGCGGCAAGGACGCACGGAATCGGAGAAATAACAAAGCCGGCCAGAAGGCTGATCCGGCGGACTAGGGAAAGCTTTTTTGCAGGAATACGCTATGCTGTCGCAGGGAGGCATCTGCACCAGATATCGGCAGCCGTTTACGATTATGCAAAGGGCTATGGCTACGGCGTGGTTCGGGATCTGGTTGGACACGGGATTGGCTCCCATCTGCACGAGGAGCCGGAGGTGCCGAATTTTCGAAAGCTGACAAGAGGCATAAAGCTTCGGCCCGGAATGACACTGGCGGTAGAGCCGATGATCAATGAAGGGATCGATCGGGTGGAATGGAAGAAAAACGGCTGGACGGTTGTGACCGGCGATCGCAGGCTGTCAGCCCACTATGAAAATACCATTCTGATTACCAGAGGAAGGCCGGAAATTTTATCCATCACGGAGGATGAGATCGCAGAGGGGATCTGGAAGCCGGGAGGGAAGCTATGAAGTATGAATTGGCGCAATCCCTGAACGGGCATGACAGGAAGCAGATTTATCTGATTGCGAAAAAGGAGGGGCGTTTTGCGTATCTGGTGAACGGAACGACGCATACCTGCGCAAATCCCAAGAAAAAAAACGAAAAGCATTACCAGGTGATAAAAAATATCCCGGAGCATATCTGGATGCGGCTTGAGGAACAAAAACCCCTCACGGACGACACGGTACGGTGGGCCGTCAGGGAATATGAACGATCAATCAATAAGTAGGAGGCAATAGAAATGTCAAAAGCAGATGTTATCGAAGTAGAAGGTAAAGTAGTAGAGAAACTTCCAAACGCGATGTTTCAGGTGGAGTTAGAGAACGGCCACCAGATTTTAGCCCATATCAGCGGCAAATTACGCATGAATTTTATACGGATCCTGCCGGGAGATAAAGTTACAATTGAGATGTCTCCCTATGATCTCACAAAGGGAAGGATTATCTGGAGGGACAAATAAAAATTTGTTGACTCGGTTTGTGGATTGTGTTATTATGTTATATGTACGTTTGTGGAATTTTGCGGGTATTTTGAGATGCCCGCGGCAGAAGGTACTTATAGGAAAGGAGGATTTGCTGTGAAGGTAAGATCATCAGTTAAACCTATGTGCGAAAAATGCAAGGTAATTAAGCGTAAAGGAAGTATCAGGATTATCTGTGAGAATCCAAAACACAAACAGAGGCAGGGTTAATCCGGCCTATCAGGTTTATTATGTGCGGCTGCAGCGAAACACCAGGTACGGTTGTTATCGCTGTTCATAATAACTGCAGGGGCGCAGCGAAGCTGTAGCCTGGCCCGGGATTTATCATACCGGAATCCGAAACAGGCGTCTTTTGATTTTAAGTTATGGAACGGCAATGAGCGTATGCACATCATTTCAGGCCGGGGAACCGGAGCTGCATGGGACTGTTGCCGAAGGATGGAGAGCGAAGGAGAGAAACGGCCTTGGCTGGCAAATGAATTTTTTATTTTTATGGAGGTGCAACGACGAATGGCTCGTATCGCAGGTGT
>CANDKL010000099.1 GCA_947385255.1 uncultured Roseburia sp.
ACTGCATTGTATGGAGGACATTGACAAGGAGTTTGTCAAAAATGTCAAAACAGGGGATATCATGGTGGCCACGAAGAATTTCGGCTGCGGCTCATCCAGGGAGCATGCGCCGATTGCCATTCAGGCAGCCGGCGTCAGCTGCGTGATCGCAGAAACCTTTGCCCGTATTTTTTATCGGAATGCAATTAATATCGGGCTTCCGATTGTCGAGTGTGCCGAAGCGGCAAGAGAGATTGCAGCAGGGGACGAGGTAGAGGTGGATTTTGATACAGGCGTGATTTTGGATAAGACAAAGGGCACGAGGTATCAGGGACAGGCGTTCCCGGAATTTATGCAGAGAATTATAGACAGCGGAGGGCTTGTCAATTACATTGTAAAGAACAAATAAATGCGCCGCAGCTCTGGAGCTTTCGTTCAGGGCTGCGGGCTTATTTTCGTGACAGTTTAGACTTTGGCATTCTTGCGGCTGTTTTTATTCGTAGGATTAGAATTCACCGTTTACGTACATTTTTTCCAGATTGTGGCCTTCCCTGAGCTCGCGCAGCGTCGCGTTGCAAAGCGTGGTGAGAGTGCCGGTTTCAGACAGGATCAGTACGCAGTCGGGGCGCATTAGCCGGTTCGTCATCAGATTGGTATTGTGGGAGGTCATGATAATCTGGCATCCCGGGTATTTTAGCTTGAAGTAGCGAATGACATTTTCTGCCATTTCATGGTGGTAAAATGCGTCAAATTCATCCAGATAGATGCAAGAGGCCGTCCGAACGACAGAGATGAAGCTGGAATACAGCTGCAATAGCGCTAAGGTTCCGCTGGATGCGTTTTCATAGAAGGGGACCAGCCGGTTGTGGGAAAAATAAAGCTCCTGATGTCCGTCCGGCAGTTTTTTTAGCGTAAGACAGCAGGCAATACCCATCTGGTTTAAAAATTCCTCAAATGCCTTTAAATTGTCTTTGTTTTCCAGTGATTCAAAAAAAGAATCATACATTCTGCGGGAGTCGGACCATATCGTATTGCTTACGGTCAGCATTGCCATCCGCCGTACATAGCCTGACAGCTGAAGCACCAGGGCGTCGGCCTTCAGCGCAACATTGCTGATGATCCAGCGCAGAAAAGGAAGACGGGGCGTCAGGAATTCTCCGGCGCTGTCCTCTGTATCCAGAGACTGCAGATACCGATCGACGATAGCCGTTTCTGCACCGATGTATTTCAGATGATCAAAGTCATAATTTTGCATGGCAAAGTCACAGCGGAAGATGGGGTTTTTATTCACAATGAGCTGCTCGGAGTGAAGCGCCCGATCGGAAAACTTGCTGTATTTGTAGATGACGTCATGCTCACCGAACTGGAACTGGTAGGTAAAGGAAGCGTAGTCTCTGTCGGAATCCGCATTGAGGAGGATGCCGTCGTTAACAGGATGATAACCGAACAGGGTGGAGGTGATATCCATCAGCGCCTTGCCGAGATTGGTCTTGCCGGTGGCATTTCTTCCGTAAATCAGCATTTTGCTGATCAATCCGTCTGTAATGCAGTCTGTACTGAACTGGTAGCCGGCAATATTCTCAAAATCAATAGATACCTTATTGCGGAAGTTTTTGTAATTTTGTACTGTAAATTTTTTTAGCATAACGCGTACCGCCTTTTGATTTCTGAATCCAGTGTAGTGACCTGTCTAGTATACCGAATTGGAGAAATTTCTGCAAGGCTTTGCCGGAAAAAAATTACGGAAGCTGTTTTGGCAGCTTCCGCAAGGGTGTGTTGATTTATTTTGGAATATAGATTACAAAGGTAACGGTACCGTCCTCGTTCAGGGTAAAGGTCTCAATGACGAGCGAGTCTAAGCCGTTCTCGGAATAGCTGTAGTTCAGGCGCTCGGACATACCAGGCGTTTTGTCCGGGAAGAGGTCGGTGATCTCGACACTTCCGCTGCCGCTGCCGCGGTCCGAAAGCGCGTATTCGTATGAAAATGCTCCGTTTTCGTCCGGCTTTAGGCAAGAGCGGGTGCTTTCCACAGGAGCCGCATAGTCTGCAAGATTTTCCGGTGTAATTGCTTCCATAAACTCTTTGACTCTGCGATCGGCCCCTGTTTCCTCAGCGAGTTCCGTCTCTGTGCTTTCCTGAGACGGCTCTTCCAGGCTTTTGATATAGCCGGCGGCAGCTTTGGGATCTGCCTTGGCCGGATCTAAGGGGAGCTCAAACAGCGCGTTTAAGCCGCCGTATGCTTCATTCCGGGTAATTGCTCCGGTTGCTTCGTCGAACCGGTAGGCTGTATTGTCGTAAAACGTGCTGTCCAAAACACCCAGATAGATTTTATGGTCTGCAAACATTTCGATATTGTCGCACTCACTGACGCGGTAAAAAACACCGTCCTTTTCGAATTCCGAATAGCCGCCCGATAAGGTGAAGGAATTGTAAAGCGCCGGGTTATAGCCTTCGATAAACGGGGATACCAGAAACGGGTAATCGCTGTAATTGTCGTCCGCGACAGAGGGCAGCGGCGTATGGTCTGATTTTTGAATGCTTACAACAGCATAGGTTTTATCGTCGTGAATGTCGTCATCCGACATTACATCGTAGTCAGACAGTTTTTTGCCGGAAACGATGCCGTACAGTGTGACGTCGTAGCCGCCGCAGCTTTGTACCTGATTGACGAAAATGGCGTCTTCGCCGGAAAAGGCGTCAAGCAGCCCGACGTCCTCGATTTCTTCGGTGACTTCCTTCGGCAGCATCAGCTTTTTTGCCGCGTAGATAGAGACAGAGCCTACGCCAAGCAGCAGCGCGGCGGAAAGTGCAACAGTTGCAAATTTGTGAAAGCTTCTTTTTTCCATTCGATTGGCCTCCTTTGCCGTAAATAAAATATTCTGGTTGAGCCGGAAATCGGGCTCATCGTTTGGAGTAAGGGCTGATTTTAAGATGTCATCCAGTTTTTTCATCTAAAATTTCCTCCAATTCCTTTTTAAGTCGGATTCTTGCCTGATACAGCCTGCTTTTGACCGTTCCGGCCGGTATTTTTAAAACAGCGGCGATTTCTGCCGTCGATAAGTCTTCCATATAATATAGAAGCGTCGGGATTCTCAGCCGATCCGGCAGCCGTTCTACGGCCTGCCGTACCAAATCGGTTTCCTCCTGTTTTAAAAGCTGCTCCTCGGGCGTACTCTCCGGGGAGATTTCGGTATCTGCTCCTGTGCCGTCAGACAGTGGGTGCATAGGTGCAATCCGCATCCGCCAGGCGAATTTGCGTTTTTTGTTTTTCCAGAGACGGAGTGCGATGGAGAGCAGGTAGCTCTTGGGGTTTTGTGTTTGGTCGATGTTGCTGTTTAGCTCCATTGCTTTTAAAAACGTGTCCTGGTACAAATCGTCAGCCATCTGCGAACTGCGTGTGAGCTGTCTGCAGAACGAGTAGATTGCTGTGCCGTATCTGGCAATGCAGTTTTCCAATTCTGTGTTTGTCATTTGATTCTCCATTTATAAGACGTCTTATCTTTGCCCTTCACTGATACATTGTAATAACTTTTGGGATGGTTCACAAGAAATCTCTTTTTCATATTTGAAGAAAATATTAAATTTCTGATCTTCTTGTCCTTTTTTATGTAAAATAGAGTATAATAGAGGGAAATGTAATAAAAAGGAGTGAAATAAAATTATGGTTCGCAGAAAAAGAAGGGCGGGAATCTTGCGCAGGTCTTTACTGTTGGCTCTGGGAGTTGTGCTGTTTCTGATCATTGTGATCTATGTATTTTTTGGAATTTACTTCCGATCCCATTTTTTCTTCCAGACCAGTATTGAAGATGTGGATGTCGGCGGCAAGACGGTAGAAGCGGCAGTCGATGCGCTGCGTTCGGAGGTGCGGGATTATTTGCTGACGCTCTATGACAGAGACGGCAATAAATACCAGATTGTAGGTGCAGACATAGCTTATGACTACAATCCTGTCGGGGAAGAGGAAAAGCTGATTCGGGATCAGAAATCCTTCCTCTGGCCGGGTAAGATAGCGAAGCAAAAAAAGCTGAGCGTAGACAAAAGTATTTCCTACGACGAGGAGATGCTTCGGGATGAAGTCATGTCCTTAGAATGCATGCAGGAAGATTATATGAAAAAGCCGAAGGACGCTGCAATTGAGATGACGGAGGACGGCTATGAGCTGGTTCCGGAGGAACAGGGCAATTACCTGATTGCAGACAAGGTACTGGCCCGCATCAAGGCAGTGGTAGAAGCCGGAGAAACCGAATATACCTTTACAGATGATCTTTATGAAAAGCCGGAGGTCACGGCGGACGATGAGCTTTTAACGGAGCGCATCGGGAAGATCCAATCCTTCTTTGGAGCAGAAATTACCTATGATATGGGAGAGGATAAGGAGGTCGTGGATCAAAGCGTTATCTCGTCCTGGATAACGGTGGATGAGGATTATAATATATCATTTGATGAGGATAAAGTCGCCGCTTATGTACAGAGCCTCGCGAGCAAATACAATACATACGGCGACGAACGGGAGTTTTTGACGGCCAAGGGAGATACCGTTACCATCGGCGGCGGCGACTATGGCTGGGTGATTGACAAGGAAGCAGAGCGTGAGCAGCTGATTGCCGAGGTGAAGGCCGGCGAGGTCAAGACCAGGGAGCCGGTGTATTCCCAGACGGCTGTCAGCCGCAATAAGAACGATATCGGGAATACCTATATTGAGATTGATTATACCAATCAGCATCTTTGGTATTTTGAGGACGGCGTAATGAAGATTGATACGGATATTGTATCCGGGAATATCAGCCGCGGCAACGGATCGCCGGACGGCGTCTTTAAAATTGTCTATAAGAAAAGCCCTGCCGTATTAAAGGGCGAGGATTATGAATCGGATGTGACTTATTTTATGCCGTTTGCGTATAATGTCGGGATTCACGACGCTTCTTGGCGGAACGGCCGGTTCGGCGGATCGATTTATAAAACCTCCGGCTCCCACGGCTGCATCAACGCACCGGAGTCCGTTGTAGAGAAGCTTTACGAAGCGGTAAAAGTAGATACGCCGGTTGTGGCCTATTACCGGGAGGAGGTAAAGCTGACAGCAGAAAATACAAAGATTTCCAACGCCTATTCTTACTACGATGAAAAGAAAGAAAAAGAGCGGGAAGAGGCCGAGCGGAAAAAAGCACAGGAGCAGGCTGCGAAAACGCCGGCTGTCGGAGAAGGACAGCGGATCGCAGAGGATGGAAGCGTAGAGCCTGCTCCATAGAAAAAGAAACAGACAGTGTAAGGCTGTCTGTTTTTTTGTTGGAATATTTATTGAGACAAGTCATATATTGAACTAGGAGTTGAGGAAAATGAAACAAAAAATCCTACATATCATGCCGCTTAGCCTGCGCGCCTCCATAGGGCTGATCCTCCAAAATCAGCCGGATGCGGAGGAAATCCGTATCCGCATTGGACAACCGCCGGAGCTGCGCTGCAGGGATAAAAGCATATGGCTGTCTCAGACGATCACGCAATCCGACATGGAAGAAATGCTGACGTTTATCAGCCGTTATTCGATTTATGCATACGAAGAGGAAATCCGGCAGGGCTTTTTGACCATCGAAGGAGGGAGCCGGATTGGATTTGCCGGGCAGGTGAGAAGGGAAAGGGGACAGGTTCTTTGCATGACCAATATCCGTTTTCTGAATATTCGGATTGCTTCGCAGCAGAAGGGCTGTGCACAGGAGATTTTGCCCCGCCTGTTTGATGAAGGAGGAGGCTTTTTGAATACGCTTTTGGTGTCCAAGCCGGGAATCGGTAAGACAACCCTTCTAAGAGACTGTGTCCGTATGATTTCCAACGGAGACGGCAGAAGGAGGGGGAAAAAGGTCTGTGTCATTGACGAACGGTCGGAAATTGCGGCGTGCTATCTGGGTGTGCCGCAGAATGATGTGGGGGTTTGTACCGATGTGCTGGATGGCTGCCCGAAGGCGGAGGGAATGCGGATGGCGCTGCGCGGGATGTCGCCGGAGGTGATTGCGGTGGATGAGCTGGGCGGGAAGCAGGAAGCGAAAGCGGTCGGGCAGATACTCCTAAGCGGCTGCGGGGTTTTGGGTACGGTGCACGGGGATACGATGGAGCAGCTTGCGAAACTGGCGGGAATGAAACGGATGTGCCGGGAGGGTTGGTTTCAGAGATATGTGTTTTTAAAAAGGCGGGAAAACGGAGAGCGGTTTTTTCAGATTTATGACGGGGAGCAGAACCGGATATGGTAAAGTGCGCAGGAATTCTTCTGATTATGGCGGGCGCATACGGGCTTGGAAGCTATTTGTGCGCCTATCTGAAGGGACGCCTGGAGCAGCTGGTGGAATGTCGTGAGGTTTTTGTGCAGATGGACGCGTGCCGGGAGTATCTTCGGCTGCCGTATGCCGAGCTGCTGCGCAAAAGCGCAGGCGGGAAGAGCCGGATTTTGACAGAGCTGCTCTTAGAGGTGGCGGATGAAATGGAAAAAAGCCGAAACGCCGATGCGGGGGCTCTGTGGGAGGCGGCATTTTCCAAAAGAAAAAAACAGCTTTTATTAAAGGAAGAGGAAATCGGGCTTTTGCTGGCATTGGCGAGAAGCCTGATGCTGGAGGGGAATCATACGCAGGTCGCAAAGGTTTATTTTATGCAGCTGGAGGATCACATTGAGAGGGCAATGGAAGAAAAAAAGGAAAAACAGAAGTTGTTTCGGACAATCAGCATCTTAGGCGGCCTGTTTCTGGTAGTCCTGCTGTTGTGATGACGGGCAAAAGGAGAAGCAATGAGTGTAAATTTAATTTTCAAAATAGCCGCTGTCGGAATTTTAGTCACGGTCTTAAGCCAGGTTTTAAAGCACAGCGGCAGAGAGGAGCATGCATTCTTAACAAGCCTTGCGGGATTGATTATTGTGCTGTTTTGGATTGTTCCTTATATTTATGAACTGTTTGAAACCATGCAGAAGCTGTTTGCTTTATAAGGAGGGCATGATGGATATTTTAAAGGTCAGTATATTTGGGATTACGGCTGTCCTGATGGCGCTGCTTTTAAAGGGCTGCCGGCCGGAGTACAGCTATTATGTCAGCATCGCCGTCTGCGTCTGTATTTTTCTGCTTGTGGCAAATAAGCTGGAGCTGATTATCGGCTATGCCGAAAAAATGCAGAAGCTCATCCAGTTGGACGACGCATATATGGCGATGCTGTTAAAGATGATTGGCGTTACCTATATTGCCGAATTTGCCTCTAATCTCTGTAAGGACTGCGGCTATCAGACGATAGCGGGACAGATAGAGCTGTTTGCAAAGCTGTCGATTTTGGTGCTGGGGATGCCGGTGATTCTGGGGTTTATGGAAACCATTGGAGAGCTGCTATGAGGCGGCTTCTTGCAGTGGCTGCCGTGCTGTTTGTGCTGCTGTGCGTGCGGGAGACGGTCCTTGCAGCGGAACCGGAGGAGCTGTTAGAGGAAATGGATTTTTCCGAAATCAGCAGCTTTTTGAAAGAAACAGGTGATGTGCCGGTTTCCTTTGAAGAGATTCTTGGGGCGATTTTGGGAGGGGGTGAGATTCCTTATGAACGTGTAGGGGACGCCCTCAAGGATCTGATACTGGCCGGATTGAAAGAAAACCAGAGGCTGGCGCTTATGCTCCTTGCGATATCCCTTGCGTTTTCCATCCTGAAAAATTATGCGAAGGGCTTTTCCGGTTCCTATCTATCAGAAATCTGCTTTCTGATGTGCTACAGCTTTCTGATGGTGCTGCTGCTTTCGTCCTTTTCCGAAATGCATGAAACGGTGCTCAAGACAGCGGAAACGATGACGACATTTCTAAAGCTGCTGGTTCCGACGTACTGTATGGCGATTTCCTTTTCCTTAAACTTAAATTCCTCCGCAGCGGCGTATACGCTGATTTTTACCGCGATTTATCTGGTGGAATGGCTCATCCGCTATCTGCTGGCGCCACTGGTGCAGGTGTATGTGATGCTGGAATTTTTAAATCATTTGATGGAAGAGGAGCGTTTTCACCGATTATCTGCACTGATTGCGGATCTGGTGCGCATGATTCTAAAGGCGGCAGTTGCTTTTGTCCTCGGCATGAATCTGATTCAGGGGATGATTGCTCCGGCAATGGACCGCCTGACCGAAAATACTGTAGCAAAAACGATTCAGATGGTGCCGGGAATCGGCAATGTCGTCAGTAATATGGGACAGATTTTCCTAAGCTCTGCGTTTGTCATCAAAAACGGGATTGGCGCGGCAGCGTTAATCATTCTGCTGCTTTTGTGCGTGATGCCGTTTTGCAAAATGTTTTTTCTGGCGCTTCTGTATAAATTTCTGGCGGCGGTGATAGAACCGGTTTCCGATAAACGGCTTTCCGGAGGAATGAACGGAATAGCCAATGGCGGGATGCTTTACTTAAAGATATTAAACACCTGCCTGATGATGTTTTTTCTGACAATTGCCCTAAGCGCTGCGGCAACCGGGTTAGGAGTGGGTGGATCATAATGGAAGGAATTTTAGGATGGGTCAAAAATTACAGTATGGTAGTTCTTTTGCTTACTGTACTGGCCTCGGCTGCGGCCAAAAAGGAATACCGCAGGTACATACAGCTTTTTGTGGAAATCGTATGGGTCATTACGCTGGTAAATCCGCTGCTTTCTGCCCTTGGGAAAAACGGAGATTTGTTTGAGCATATTTCGTATGACAGCTTCTGGCAGGGCCTTGAGGGCATAAAGCTGGATCGGGAAAAATTGGATTTTCTGGATGAGGAGTACTATCTGGAATATTACGAAAGGGCAATTGGGGCCGATGTGAAGCTGCTGGCCGAAAACAGCGGGTACGAGGTCCTTGGAACAGAGGTTTCTTTGGACGAGGAATACGGGGTGGAACAGATGGAGCTTCGGGTCAGGCGGCAGCAGGTAGAATGGGTGGTGATTGGAGAAGAGGCAGAGCGCGCGGAGCGGGAGGAGCTTCTTGCGCTCAGGGATAAAATTGCCGCCTATTATCAGATTGGGGCGGATAAGGTATGGATTACAGAGTAGGAGGCGTCCATGAAGCTGAAGGATTTTTTGCAGAATAAGGAGTGGAGGAAATGGGACAAAAGCCAGTGGACGATTCTGGTTTTGGCCGGGGTTCTCCTGATGGTCATTGCCATGCCGGCAGGGACTCCGAAGCAGAAGGAGGGAGAGCAGAAGGAAGCGCCTGCGGCGCTGTCCGGGGAAGTCAGGGATTCGGAACGGGATTATGCACAAAGGCTGGAGGAGCGGCTGGAGGCCGCGCTGTCTGAGATTGAGGGGGCGGGCCGCGTAAAGGCGATGGTTACGTTAGAGGATTCCGGCGAGAGTATTGTGGAAAAGGATACGGTAAATGAAGCCTCGGAGCTTAAGGAGACCGACGATGCGGGAGGGAGCCGCATCGAGCAGAGCACACAGACGAGCAGGCAGGCCGTTTACCAGGAAGCAGACAGTGGAAAAACGCCCTTTGTGGGAAAGGAAATGGTACCAAGGATAGCCGGAGTGCTTGTCGTTGCCGAGGGAGGAGAAAATACTGCCGTAAAGCAAAATATTTCTGAGGCAGTGATGGCATTATTCCAAATCGACGTGAATAGAATTAAAGTAGTTAAGATGAATATCCAGGAGGATGAAAAGTGAAAAAGAAATTGAAGAAAAACCAGATTATTATTACAGCATTGGCACTGATGATTGCGGTTGCCGGATATGTCAGCTATACAAGGAGTAACTTAAACGGCTTGACAGCGGCAGAAGCAAGCGCGGACATTACAGAAGATT
>CANDKL010000100.1 GCA_947385255.1 uncultured Roseburia sp.
ATACGATACCTTGGCCTCCAAGGTTTTGGGCTTTACGGGTGGCGATAATCAGGGAATCGTGGGATTGGAGGTAAAATACGATGCATACATGCAGGGCACAAACGGCAAAATACTCACCTTAACCGATGCCAGGGGCGTTGAAATTGAAAATGCCGGAGAATCCCGGTTAGAGCCGGTGGATGGGAATGACCTCCATATCAGCCTGGACTATAACATTCAGATGTACGCGGAACAGGCGGCCGAAAAGGCGCTTGCCAGAAAGCAGGCGGACAGCGTATCCATTATCGTAATGAACCCCTCCAACGGGGAATTGATGGCAATGGTAAATGTGCCGGAATTTCATTTAAACGATCCGTTTACACTAAACTATGAGCCGGCTGAACCGGTGCCGGATGAGAAAAAGCAGGATTTGCTGAATCAAATGTGGAGGAACCAGTGCATCAACGATACGTACGAGCCGGGCTCGACATTTAAGATTATTACGACGACAGCGGCGCTGGAGGAGGGCGTGGTCAGCCTTTCGGATCAGTTTTTCTGTCCGGGGTATATTATGGTGGAGGACAGGCGGATCCATTGCCACAAAAGGACCGGGCACGGGGCGGAGGATTTTGTCCACGGCATTATGAACTCCTGTAATCCGGTATTTATTGACGTGGGCCTGCGTGTCGGGCCGGAGCGCTTTTACGATTATTTTAAAAGCCTCGGGCTGTTAAATAAGACCGGGATTGACCTGCCCGGAGAGGCGGCGACGATTATGCATTCCAAAGAAAACATCGGCCTGGTGGAGCTTGCCACCATGTCGTTTGGACAGTCCTTCCAGATTACGCCCATCCAGCTGGTCACAACGGTAGCTTCGATTATTAACGGAGGAAACCGGATTACGCCGCATTTCGGCGTTTTTGTACAGGACAGTGAGGGAAATACGGTAGAAAAATTTGCCTATGAAACGAAAGAGGGCATGATAAGCAAAGAAACCTCGGATCGGGTGCGCTACCTTTTGGATCAGGTGGTATCGGAGGGCGGCGGGAAAAATGCCAAAATCGCGGGATACCATATCGGCGGCAAGACCGCAACCTCACAGACGCTGCCCAGAAGCGCCAACAAATATATTTCATCCTTTTTAGGCTTTGCTCCCGTAGAGGATCCGAGGGTACTGGTTCTGGTGATTATCAACAATCCCCAGGGAGTGTATTATGGCGGGACAATTGCAGCGCCCGTGGCAAAGGAAATTTTTGAAGATATTCTTCCATATCTGGATATTCCTTTTGATAAGGAGGCGGCTGCCCAGGCAGAGACGGAACTGGCAGATTAGGTGGGATAAAGTACAGCAGGCGGCATAGGCCGCGGAAATGAAAGAGGGAAAGGTTATGGTTTATCATGTAGCAGCGCCGGTATTAATCGCATTTGCCATCAGTGCAGTCTTAGGGCCGGTGATCATTCCGTTTTTACGCAGGCTGAAGGTAGGGCAGACCGAGCGGGAGGAGCTGAAATCTCATTTGAAAAAGACGGGTACCCCAACAATGGGAGGCTTGATGATACTGGCTGCGGTATTAGTCACAAGCCTTTTGTTTGTGAAGGAATTCCCCAGAATTATCCCCATCCTGTTTTTGACCGTGGGATTTGGGGTCATCGGTTTTCTGGATGATTACTTAAAGGTGGTGCTGCGCCGCTCCGACGGGCTGCTTGCATGGCAGAAAATGCTGCTGCAAATCATCGTAACCGGAATTTTCACATTTTATCTGCAAAACTTTACAAATATTTCACTTACAATGCTGATACCATTTTCAGGAGGAAAATACCTGGATCTGGGCATTCTGGCAGTTCCGATGCTGTTTGTCGTCGTGATTGGCACGGTAAACGGCGTGAATTTTACAGACGGGCTGGATGGCCTAGCCTCAAGCGTTACCGTGCTGGTGGCCACCTTTTTCAGCGTAGTAGCAGTCGGAACCGAAAGCGGCATTGAGCCGATTACCTGCGCGGTAGTCGGGGCGCTTTTGGGATTTCTGCTGTTTAATGTGTATCCGGCAAAGGTATTTATGGGAGATACCGGCTCTCTGGCGCTTGGCGGGTTTGTGGCGGCGGCAGCCTATATGCTGCAGATGCCGCTGTTTATCCCGATTGTAGGCTTTATTTACATGATAGAAGTGATTTCCGTGATGATACAGGTGACGTACTTTAAAGCAACCCACGGCAAGCGGTTTTTCCGCATGGCTCCGATTCATCATCATTTTGAGCTGGGGGGCTGGTCGGAAACGAGAGTGGTAGCGGTATTTTCCATTACGACGGCACTTTTAAGCTTGCTGGCGCTGACGGCGCTGTGACAGGAGGAAACAGGACATGGATATAAGAGACAAAAGATTTCTGGTTATGGGAACCGGCAAAAGCGGCATTGCGGCGGCTTCGCTGCTGCGTGACATGCAGATTGCGGTAAAGCTTTATGACAGCAACGCCGATCTGGATGCGGCGGCCTTTCGGGAGAAAAATCCCGGACTTTGCGAGGTGGAGCTGTTCCTCGGCGATTTGCCGGAGGAGGTCATACGGCAGACGGATATCCTGGTAGTAAGCCCGGGCATACCGACCGACCTTCCGGTGGTTTTGTCCCTGCAGGAGAGGGGGATTGCCGTATGGGGCGAAATTGAGCTGGCCTATGTATGCTCGAAGGGAAAGGTGCTCGCCATAACCGGAACGAACGGCAAGACGACGACGACGGCGCTGCTTGGCGAGATTTTGAAAAATTACTATTCGGACGTGCGGGTTGTGGGGAATATCGGGATTCCGTATACCAGCATCGCAAGCCTTACGACTCCGGGGACGGTAACGGTGGCGGAAATCAGCAGCTTTCAGCTGGAAACCATAAAAACGTTTGCGCCCGCGGTAACGGCGATTTTGAATATTACGCCGGATCACCTCAACCGGCACCACACCATGGAAAATTATATCGCGGCAAAGGAACGTATCACAAAGAACCAGAGGGCGGAGGATTTGTGCGTATTAAATTACGGGGACGAGGTGCTGCGTTCCTTCGGGAAGGATTTACAGACGCGGGTTGCATGGTTTTCCAGTAAAGAAGAGCTGCAGGACGGGTTTTATGTGAAGGACCATGCCATCTACACCGCAAAGGGCGGGGAACGGATGCTTCTGGTAAGGACAGAGGAATTAAATCTGCTCGGGATGCATAATTATGAAAATGTAATGGCCGCAGCCGCAATGGCATCCGGATTTGGCGTACCGCTTGAAAAAATCAGGGAGGTGCTGCTTCGGTTTACCGCAGTGGAGCACCGAATTGAATATGTGGCCGAGAAGAGAGGTATCCGGTTTTACAACGATTCCAAAGGAACCAATCCGGACGCTGCAATCCAGGGCATCCGTGCCATGGATCGTCCCACGCTTTTGATTGGGGGAGGCTATGACAAGGACGCCTCCTACGAACCGTGGATCCGTGCCTTTGACGGAAAGGTAAAGGAGCTTGTGCTGATTGGCCAGACCAGAGAGCGCATTCGGGAGGCGGCAGGGCGATGCGGGTTTACCGCCGTTACGCTGGCGGATTCTCTGGAGGAAGCAGTGGACATCTGCTATGCGCACGCCGTATCCGGGGATGCGGTGCTTTTGTCTCCTGCATGTGCAAGCTGGGGGATGTTTCGGGATTATGAAGAGCGGGGCAGGAAATTTAAGGAAATGGTTTATCATTTAAGGGAGTGAATGTATGGCCCAAAAATCCAGGGAACCGCGCAGCAGAAAAAAGAAAACGAGATATTTTGACTATACGCTGCTGTTTATTATTATTTTTCTGATAGGCTTTGGCCTGGTTATGCTTTACAGCACGAGTTCCTATAGTGCGCAGCTTCGGATGAAGGACTCCGCTTTTTATCTGAAAAGGCAGCTGTTTGCATCCTTCCTGGGATTTGCGGGCATGTTCTTTATGGCGAAGACGGATTACCACATCTGGCTGAAAATCAGCTGGCTGTTTTATCTGGGAGCGCTGGCGCTATGTATCGCGGTTATTTTTGTCGGCTCGAATTTAAACGGTTCGACCCGCTGGCTGAAAATCGGCCCGGTTTCCTTTCAGCCGTCGGAGCTGGCCAAAATAGCGATTATCTTGTTTTTGGCAGCCCTGATCAGCTCGGCGCCAAAGCAAATGGGAAGCTTTAAGACGGTGCTCAAGCTTTTGTGTGTTGCGGCGCCGATTTTGGGGATTGTCGCGTACAGTAATTTAAGTACGGCGGTTATCATTCTTGGGATCTGTATGTGCATGATTTTTGTGGCGAGTCCCAAATACATACAGTTTCTGCTTATGGTGGCGATCGCGGGGGCATTTGTGGTGGTATACATAGCTACGGCGGGATACCGGGCGGAGCGCATTGCGGTCTGGCTTCACCCGGAGGATTTTGAAAAGGGCTACCAGACTCTGCAGGGGCTGTATGCGATCGGATCGGGCGGCCTGTTCGGAAAGGGGCTCGGGGAAAGCATGCAGAAGCTGGGCTTTCTGCCGGAGGCGCAGAACGATATGATTTTTTCCATTATTTGCGAGGAATTGGGATTATTTGGCGCAATCTGCATTATATTACTGTTTATTATGATGCTCTGGCGGTTTCTTGTCATCGCCAACAATGCAAAGGATCTGTCTGGCGCTATGATTGTAGTCGGAATTATGGCGCACATTGCCATTCAGGTAATTTTGAATATTGCAGTCGTTACCAATACCATTCCGAATACCGGAGTTACGCTTCCGTTTATCAGCTACGGAGGGACCTCCGTGGCGATTCTTTTGACAGAAATGGGGCTGGCGTTGAGCGTTTCGCGCGGCATCAGACTGGAGATGGTTTAAATGAAACAGGACAGAGAGGATCTGGTCCGTAAAAAAAGAAGAGGGCAGAAAAGGCGGAAAATACTGCTGAGTATGTTTTTGGCCGTGTTGCTTTTGATTGGGCTTGCAGTACTTTTGATCTGGAAGGTATTTACCGTCAAAGAGGTCGTGGTGGAGGGTAATACACACTATTCCGGCCAGCAGATCGAAAAGCTGGTTTTAAGTGATAAGTATTCCTGGAGCTCCTTGTATGTTCTGCTGAAATATCGGTTTTTGGAGGTAGAGGAGGTTCCCTTTGTGGACACAATGGAGGTGTCGTTAAAGGATCCGCATACCCTTAAGGTGCATGTATACGAAAAAGCGATCATCGGCTACCTTTACATTTCCGCCATTGGACAGAATGCATATTTTGACAAGGACGGATTTGTAGTGGAAACCTCCAGAGAACGGATAGAAAATATTCCCCGGATAGAGGGCCTCGCATGCGACAAGGTGGTTTTGTATGAAAAGCTCCCGATTGAAGATGAAAGGGTATTGAAAAATCTTCTGGCAGCGACACAGGCACTGAAAAAAAATGAGGTGGTTCCGGAAAAAATCTGTTTTGACGAGAAAAAGGAGATATCCTTACAGTATGGCGGAATTGAGGCTTTGCTTGGCAGCGGCGGGGATCTGACGCAGAAAATCGTACACGTTGCCGAGATTTTGAAGAAAATATCCGGCAAAACCGGCGTCCTGCATGCGGAAAACTGGACAGGAGGCATGGAGGATATCATTTTTCAGGAGAATAAATAAACATTTTACGAATTTATTGTTGCTAAATCGGAAGAAAAAATATATTATATAGGGTAGGGTACACCGTATTATGGGCTAGATTACATAATATATAGAGATGGCGTAACTATTTCAGATAAATATTGGGTAAAAGAGGAGGAACTACCTTGCTTGAAATTAGGACAACAGAAGCGGATTCCAGCGCAAAAATTATTGTAATCGGAGTTGGAGGCGCTGGGAACAATGCAGTGAATAGAATGATTGATGAATGTATCGGCGGAGTAGAATTTGTCGGAGTGAACACGGACAAGCAGATACTGATGAACTGTAAGGCGCCGAAGCTCATCCAGATTGGCGAGAAGCTCACAAAGGGGCTGGGCGCAGGGGCGCAGCCGGAGGTAGGCCAGAAGGCGGCGGAGGAAAGCGCAGAGGAGCTTGCGGCAGCGGTAAAGGGTGCGGATATGATATTCGTCACCTGCGGAATGGGCGGCGGTACCGGCACGGGAGCGGCTCCTGTAGTAGCTCAGATTGCCAAGGAGCAGGGAATTTTGACGGTCGGCGTTGTCACAAAGCCCTTTAAATTTGAAGCAAAGACCCGTATGGTGAATGCGCTTGCGGGAATTGAGCGCTTAAAGGAATGCGTAGATACCCTGATTGTCATTCCCAATGACAAGCTTCTGGAAATTGTAGACAGAAGGACGACGATGCCGGATGCCTTAAAAAAGGCGGACGAGGTACTGCAGCAGGCCGTGCAGGGCATTACGGATCTGATTAATATACCGGCGCTTATCAATCTGGATTTTGCAGATGTGCAGACCGTTATGAAGGATAAGGGGCTTGCGCACATCGGCATCGGCTCCGCAAAGGGAGACGATAAGGCGTTAGAGGCTGTGACGCTTGCAGTCGGAAGCCCGCTGCTCGAGACCCGGATCGACGGCGCGAGCCATGTCATTATCAATATTTCGGGAGACGTATCGCTGATGGATGCCAATGACGCGGCGAGCCATGTACAGGATCTGGCCGGAGACAATGTGAATATTATTTTCGGTGCGAAATACGACGAAACCATGGAGGACGAGGTTCAGATCACGGTCATTGCGACGGGATTGGAGAGCCAGGAGACGATTGCGAATAAGCAGCCGCAGAGCAGATACCAGAATACGTATGGGACAGGCCGTATGCAACAGACCGCGCAGAGAGCCGCGTTCGGCAGCGTACGTCCCGCAACGGGCGCCAGGCCTGTGGCTCCAAATAACGGAGGTATGTACGGCAGTCCCTCCGGTACGGGGGAAATGCCTGTGCAGCAGCCGACGACGGCGCCGTTTAACTATGGCGGGATGAAGAAGCCGCAGAAGCCGGAGGGCTCCGCCCCGCAGAAGAACATAGAGATACCGAGCTTTTTAAAGAATACCAGAAAATAAAGCCGATACGGCTAAGACCTTAGGACAGACGTCTTAAGGTCTTTTTTTGTCATTTTTTTTTGATGGATTTACCGGATAGATTTCCCTGATTTGACAAAATTTAGAAAAAACATCCGCTATAATAAATCCAGCAGACAAAAGCCGGAGGTGAAGAGTGGATTATGAATTTTATGCAGATGTATTTTTCCTGACCAACTGTTATCTGGACTTTCTGGCGGTATATGCCGTCAGTGAAATATTGCAGCAAAGGAAAAGGCTGCTGCGTTATATCGTATGCTGTGCCATCAGCAGCTTTGCAGGCTGCATTTTATTTGTGCTGCTTTCCAGCTACGGTTTTTATCTTTTTTGTATCCACTGTATCGTGAATCCGGGAATGGTTGTATGCGCGTTTTTTCCGGCGGATAAAAAGATATACCGAAAGGCCTTTCTTTTGATGTATTTTATGGTAATGCTGCTGGGGGGAAGCGCAGAATGGCTTTACGGAACGGTATTGAACGGACATTGCTATGAGCTTTGCCTGCTGTTTTGTGCCGTTCCGGTAACGGTGCTTCTCTATATTGTACGCAGAAGACGAAGAAATGTGCAGCGTTTTTATCCGGTTCAGATCGGACACAACGGAAAGGTGGCCGTGCTGCGTGCGTTTTATGATACGGGAAATACGTTGTATGACCCCTATGTTCAGGCGGCGGTACATATTGTGCCCAGAGAGATCTTTGAGGCGCTGGGCGGGAAGGAGGCTTTTTTGACACGTCTCATTCCGTTTTCTTCGGTGGGCTTAAGACAGGGGCTGCTGGAGGCCTTTACCGTAGAATATTTGAAGCTTGGAGAGGGCGATACCGAAATTACCATAGCTCCGGCCGTACTGGCTGCGGCGGAGGATACACTTTTTAGGAACCGCCCGTACCAGATGATACTGCACTGCAGTGCAGGCGAACAGGCAGCCGGGAAGGCAGTAGGCTGTCAAAATAAAGAATAGAAAAGAGGAAAAGCTATGTACATAAAAATAAATATTCCCAGGCAGTTTCAGTTTAAATGGATGTCCTCAGTCTGCCATATGATATTCGGGCAGAAGAATGACATTTTATATATCGGAGGCGCGGAGGTTCTGCCGCCGCCGCTGGAAGCAGAGGAGGAAGCCGAATGCATCAGCTGCCTGGGGGAGAACGGGGAGGATACGGCAAAAAGCCGGCTGATTGAGCACAACCTGCGGTTAGTGGTTTATATTGCAAAGAAGTTTGACAATACCGGAATTGGCGTGGAGGATTTGATTTCCATCGGTACCATAGGGCTTATCAAATCCATCAATACCTTTAATCCGCAGAAAAATATTAAGCTGGCCACCTATGCGTCCAGGTGCATCGAGAACGAGATCCTGATGTACCTGCGGCGCAACAGCAAGACCAAAATGGAAGTCAGCATTGACGAACCCTTAAATGTGGACTGGGACGGCAATGAGCTTTTACTGTCGGATATTCTGGGAACGGATGAGGATGTGATTTACAGGGATATTGAGGCAGAGGTGGAGCACCACCTGTTGGGAAAGGCGATTGATAAGCTTTCCGGCAGGGAGCGGCAGATTGTGGAGCTGCGCTACGGTCTCGGCATAGGAGGCGGCAGGGAGCTGACCCAGAAGGAGGTCGCGGATAAGCTGGGGATTTCGCAGTCCTACATATCAAGGCTGGAAAAAAAGATTATGCGGAGACTGAAAAAGGAAATGATACGTCTGGAATGAAATTACTGCAAAAAACAGTGTGCATAAGCGGGCGGGGTATGGTATAATCGGATGCAGCAGGAGTCCCCGGCATCGGGCCGTTCCTGCTGCAACGGGAGCTGTTTTTAAGAAAGATAGCTGCGCATGCTTTTTAATGCAGATTTTTCCAGACGGCTGACTTGCGCCTGTGAGATATGGATTTCTTCTGCAACCTCCATCTGCGTTTTGCCTTCGAAGAAGCGGAGCTTGATAATGTAGTTTTCCCGCTGGTTCAAATGCTTCATGGCATCGCCGATGGAGAGCGATTCAATCCAGTTTTCCTCCTTGTTTTTCTTGTCCTTTACCTGATCCATGACATAAAGCGTGTCGCCGCCGTCGGTATAGACCGGATCGTAAAGGGAAAGCGGACTTTGGATCGCGTCGAGGGCAAAGACCAGCTCCTCCTTGGGGATGCCGGTGGAGTCGGCGATGTCCTGTATAGTGGGTTCCTTGAAGGAGGTTTTGGACAGCTGCTCCTTGGCGTGGATTGCCTTGTAGGCGGTATCGCGCAGAGAACGGCTGACGCGGATGCTGGAGGCGTTGTCTCTTAAATAACGGCGGATTTCACCGATGATCATAGGTACGGCATAAGTAGAGAATTTGACACCGATGGTATCGTCGAAATTGTCAATGGATTTGATTAAGCCGATGCAGCCGATTTGGAACAGATCGTCTACATTTTCATTATTTCCGGAGAAACGCTTGATGACGCTTAGGACCAGTCGCAGGTTTCCTTTGATGTAAGCTTCTCTGGCGGCAGCGTCGCCAGCCTTGATTCTTTGAAACAGTTCTTCTTTTTCCTCTTCCTTGAGGATGGGGAGCTTGGATGTATTTACACCGCAGATTTCAACTTTGTAGCCAGCCATGGGAGGACCTCCATTTTCTTAAAGTAGTATGGTAAAATCATTCTCACTTTTGGCTTTTTTTATTCATGGGAAAAGAACGTTTACAATAAGATACAAATGAGGTGAT
>CANDKL010000101.1 GCA_947385255.1 uncultured Roseburia sp.
AGGCGTTGACAAGTATAGAGGACATAGAGAAAATAAATTTGAACTGAAATGGATGCAAAAAGGTGGTTTCACTGATGAAAGAATATAAAGTGATAAGTAAGATGGTGGGATAAATGAATGTAGAAGCATACATTTAGATTCACTTCGGAAGTTAGCGCGAAATCTTCAGGACGAAAACAGAAGATTAAAAGAATTATTCAAAAGACATGGAGAATTTAAGCCGGATATTGAAAGCCAATGAGAAACGTTTCCGGGAAGTGGAGCGCAGAGCAGCAGATGTGACCCCAGCAATTACAAATTCGAGGCTAAAATATGATAAAAGTGAAGAGGTGGTTGATGTGTGTCAGGCGATGCCAAATGAGACGTAGACTTCCTTTGAAAATAATACCAAAATCCTGAAAATAATCCATATGTTTTTCAAATTCCCTCCTGTATAGTAAGTAAGGAAAAAAATTTTTATACAGGAGGGAAAAGTATGTTAACAAGCAGTACAGGAAAGAGGGCGCTTGCATTCTTCGTAAGCCTGGCCCTGCTTATGTCGGGGTTTGGCGGCTTTGTGCCCCAAACCGAAGCGCTTGCAGCGCAGATGTCGGCAAAAGAACAGGCAGAGGCGGCGTATGAGGGGCGCGAGGTAACGTTCAACGACGGATGGAAGTTTTATCTGGTGGATAAATATGATATCAGCAAGACGTCAGAAGCCGCGCCGGAGGATCAGGTCATTACGGACAGTTTCGACGATGCGGCATGGGATACGGTAACGCTTCCGCACGACTGGGCGATTTACAATGACTTTGAAAACGGCAACGGCGTAAGGGCGGCGCAGGGCGCGTTGGCCGGGGGCGTCGGCTGGTACAGGAAAAGCTTTACCCTGCCGGAGGATATGAAGGACAAGGATATCACCATCCAGTTTGACGGCGTGCAGATGATTAGCCAGGTATGGGTAAACGGGCACACGGAGGATAACTGGAAGCAGTACTTGGGGTATAATACATTTCAATATGATATCACAAAATACTTAAAGTTCAACGGAGAAGAAAATGTAATAGCAGTCAAGGTACAGAGCGCAAACAACAGCGCTCGCTGGTATGCAGGCGCCGGGATTTACCGGAATGTGTATCTGATTACAACCGAGAAAATCCACGTGCCGGTAAACGGCGTATTTGTAAAAACGCCGCTGGAAAAGCTGTATCGGCAGGACGGCACGAACGGTTATGAAAAGCTTGAAAAAATCGAGAACCCGTCGAAAGCAGGCGTGGATATTGAAACGGAGCTGGCAAACGGCGGAACGGAGCCTGCAGAGGTGACGTTACGTACTATGATTTACAATAAGGCAGGCAATGTGGCTTCTAAGGAAGACACTGTTTCGGTTGCTGCGGGGACAACACAGAAGGCGGCGCAGTCGTTTGAAGTTCCACAGCCGCAGCTTTGGTCGACAGACAGCCCGAATCTCTATTGGGCGAAAACAGAGGTGATCTCGGGCGGCAAAGTGGTTGATACAACGGAAACCCGGTTTGGAATCCGCTATATGGCGTTTGATTCGAACAGCGGTTTTTACTTAAGCGGCGTGAGGACGCAGCTGAACGGAACATGCGAGCATTCCGATCTAGGCGCCCTTGGCATGGAGGTTTACCAAGCGGCTATTGACCGCAGAATCCGGAAGTTAAAAAGCATGGGCGTCAACGCAGTGCGTACGGCGCACAATCCGGTTTCGCCGGAATACATTGAAGCGTGCGACCGACTTGGGATGCTGGTGTTTGAGGAAGCGTTTGACCAGTGGCTGCGCCAGAAAAACGGCGGTGACTACAGCCATTACTTTAACAAAGCGGCCGACGGCACGACCGTTGTATTCGACCGGGTTGGCAACGATACAATCGAAATTAAGAGAGACGATCTGGTGTCGAATGCAGAGCGCGATATAAAAGCAATGGTGGATCGGGATAAAAACGCCCCCTGTATTTTTGCATGGAGCACCGGAAACGAAATTTACGATTCCCGTTATAAGGACGGGATGGATACGTTAAAAATGCTGACCGGCTGGATCAAAAGCATAGACGACACCAGAGCCGTTGCGGCCTGCCCGCCGACGTGGGACAACTATAATGCAAATGACCGCCAGCAGGAGAAATACCTTGCCGCTGCGGATATTTCGGGATTTAATTATGGGACAAGGCTATACGACGGGGCGCATGAGCGTAACCCAAATATGGTGATTTTCGGATCGGAAACGGTTTCCGCACATTATTCCAGAGGGGTTTACGATGGGACGTCAGCCAAGCCAAACGGGCAGTGCAGCGATTATCCGCTGTCCTGGACATTTTCATCGGCGACAGATTCTTTGATTGCGCACCGCGACAGGCCGTATGCGGCCGGAGAATTTATCTGGACCGGGCATGATTAATTAGGCGAGCCGACGCCGCACGGCTATCCTTCCAAAAGCTCATACTTTGGCGTAATTGATACGGCAGGCTTTGAGAAAGACGCGTTTTATATGTACAAGAGTATGTGGACCGACATTCCGACAGTACATATCCTGCCGCAGAACTGGAATTATAAGCAGGGAGATAAAATCCCGGTCTATATTTATACGAACGCAGCCAAGGTAGAGCTGTACTTAAACGGCACATTGATAGGAGAGAAAGAGTACGATAAAAAAACGTCAGACAAGGCCTATATCCACTGGACCGATACGCTGGAATACCAGCCGGGAGAATTAAAGGCTGTCGGGAAGGATAAAGACGGAAACATAATTGCGACGGATACCGTATATACTTCTGACGAGGCACAGTCGGTAGCGCTGTCGGCAGACCGCGCGTTTATCGCAAACGACGGCACGGATCTGGTATTCGTAGAAGCCGATATTGTAGACAGCGCCGGGATTGTGGTACCGGATGCGGATAACCGGATTACATTTTCTGCTGACGGCGGCGAAATCGTAGCGGTAGATAACGGAAATGCACGCGACACGGATCGCTACCGGGGCGTGGATTCAAGGAAGGCGTTCAGCGGAAAAGCGCTTGTTATTGTCAAAGCAAGAAAAGGAAGCCAAAAGGATATTACGATTACCGCAACGGCCGAGGAAGGCAGCAGGGTTCTTTCTTCGAACAAGGTAACGGTCGGCGTGAAGGATGAGATAGGAGACGGCACGGGGGAACCGGAATTTATCATGCCGTCCATTACGGTCGGGGCAGGCGTGCCGCTGGATTCCTTTTTGCCGGAAACAGTTGAAATGATGTACAGCAACGGGCTCATCGAACGTGCGGACGTAACGGGCTGGGATGAAAAGACACTTGCGGCAATCGACGGCAGCAAGCCGGGCGAATACAGTATAAACGGATATGCGGAGGGCTTACAGGAGCCGTTTGCCTGCAAGGTCATCGTAAAAGAAATCGGGAAAATCAACGATATCAGCATCACGACGCTGACCAGTGTGCGGCCGCCCCTGCCGCAGTTCGCTACCATACAGTATGCGGACGGTACCGTCGGGGCAGCTTTGGTTGCCTGGGAGGAGATTCCTGCGGAACGTTATGCAAAGGAGGGCTCCTTCGACGTAAAGGGGAGCATCGGAACAGGAATTGACATAACGGCGCATGTTGCAGTAAAAGAAGTAAAGTCTGTGGCAAAGGTACAGGCGGAAACACTCATCGGCGAAAAGCCGCAGCTTCCGGCCGGCGTTGCGGTAACGTTTACCGATAACAGTACCGAAGAAATCGGCGTAGACTGGGAGATGGGACAAGACATTGCACAGGCTGCCGGTACGGCAGAAGTAAAGGGTAAAATTTTGGGCTCCGATATTTTGGCCGAAGCATCCGTACAGGTTAAATACGTCGTATACGCAAGCGATCTGGAGTGGGCAAAAGCCGTGCAGCAGGTTGGGGAGCCGGCAAAGGATCAGACGATGGGCGGCAAGACCCTGGGCGCAAGGTTTGATTACGGCGGAATCCCGACCTCTTATCTCAAAGGGCTTGGGACACAGGCCGATTCCGAAATCGAGTATGATATTGCGGGAAAAGGGTATGAAAATTTCCGGGCATGCATCAGCCTTGGGTTTGACCACGGGCAGGCAGCGCCGGGCGCGGTTGTCTTTTCGGTTTATCTGGATGACAATACAAAGCCGTCTTACGAAAGCCCGGTCATGATCAATGCGACAAAGGGCATTCCAATCGACGTCGACGTGAAGGGGGCGTCAAAAATCCGTCTTGTGGCAAAGGCCGCGAAGCAGGAAGACGGAACAGTTGCCGATGCACAGTACAATCTGGCGGATTGGTGCGATGCGAAATTTATATCCGGAAGTATCCCCGTAAAAGGGCTTGCAGAAGGGGAAGAGTCATTTTTACAATACAATCAGAAAGGGGAACTGCCAAAGCTTGCAGAAACGGTAAAGGTAAACATAGACGATAAGCTTACGGCTCCGTTTTATGTAGAGTGGCCAAAGCTTCCGGCGGACGCGTTTTCGGAAGCGTCCCTGCAGGAAATCGAAGGCCGTGTAACCGGGACAAGCGGGGCAGAACTTAAAGTAAAAGCAAAAGTAATTACAGATTTTGACAATGCCGTCATGCGGGCCGACGTAGCAAATAAAATCGGTTTTTACAGCATGAAAGAGGAATTTGACTATGGCGTATATCCCGACGCATACGGTTCGCAGCCGGAATATCTGGTAATCTGCGCACCCTATATTACGAGCCTTACAGTGCGGGGGACAGCAAATACAACAGACTACGCGGATAAGAATTTTACATTTGAAGCGTCTGTCAACGGTACGGATTGGACGCCCGTCGGCGAATACGAAAAAACGGAGGATACCTCCAGGGAAGGATGGCCGAGCAGGCTTTATACGGTAAGCAACCTGCCGGAGGATACGCATTATGTGAAAATTTCATTCCCGACCGGACAGACATGGCAGTATAACCTGAACCAGATTTCGGTAAACGGCGGCGCACAGCTGGAAGAAGGCTTCCATACCATCCGTCTGGATACGGCCGGTGGAAGCATGCCGGAGGATACTCCCGCCAAAATGTTTGTCAGGCAAGGGGATGCAATCGGAACGCTGCCCGTCCCGTATCAGAGGAGATACCGGTTCAAAGGCTGGTTTACCCAAAGAGAAGGCGGAGAGCAGATCGCTGCAGGCGTTGTTCCAAAAAGCGCAATGGTCTTATATGCCCAGTGGGAAAAAATCATCCCGGAAGAAGGGGAAGGCCCCGTATTTACCGATGATTTTTCAGAAGGCAGCGGCAAGCTGGCGCAAGGCGGTTTCTGGAAGGTTCCTTCCGGCGTGGTTAGCATCGACAACTGGTCAAAGGAAACCGTAGAGGGCAAAAAAGCCTTAAAATTAAACAGCAGCAGCCAGGGAATTTTGCTGGCAGGAACGCAGACATATAACGACGTGGAAATTGAAGCAGAAGTGCTCGGGACAAATCTGGGCAATCTGTATCCCGGAGTTATCGCACGCTGCAGTGGGACGGGAAGCTACTATATGCTCCGTCTGGTAAAAGACGGCGTTCATTTCAGCAAGGTTGGCGGAAAATCGCTTACGGCTGTGACGCACAAGATGGCGGTAGCGGCAAACCAGTGGTATGGACTGAAATTATCCGTAAAAAATAATGAAGCGGGCCATGCGGTGATCAAAGGATACTGCAATGGCGAATTGATCATCGAAACAGAGGACACGTCGCCGCTTGCGGAAGGGTATGCCGGTTTCCGGAACAGCTGGGCACAGGTTGCCTATGCGAATTTCAGGTTTAAGTCCCTTGAGGACGGAGCCGTATTAAGCGCAGACGAAAACCCGGCGATCCCGGTAAAGATAAGCTGGGCAAATACCGGGATGGAAGGAAGCGGAAGCTATCAGCTTTATCGTTCGGAAGAAGCCGGAGAAAAGGGAGAAGCCGTTTACAGCGGCACGGAGAAATCATTCCAGGATGAGTCTGTCAAAGCGGGAAAGGGATATTATTACCGTTTGGGGTATACCTGGGAGTGCGGGGCAAAAGCAGACTGGCCGAAAGCGCTTGCGGTAACGGCTGCAGGCGGTGTATCGGAGGACATAGCGTTTCGCGCCGAACAGGCGGCGAAAGATGCAATTGCAGCCAAACAGGCAGCAGAGGCGGCCGAAACGGCGGCAAAGGAAGCGGCAGGAAAGTCACAGGCAGCAGAAAAAGAAGCAAAAGAGGCGCAGCAAAAAGCCGAGGACGCCGCGGCAAAAGCTAAAACGGCACAAACAGCCGCCGAGGAAGCCAAAGCAGCCGCCGAGTCGGCAAAGGCCTTAGCAAACGCCGATAAGGAAGCGGCGGATGCCGCCGCAGAGCGCGCCAAAACGGCAGAAGCCGCCGCAGTACAGGCAAAAAAAGACGCCGAAACCGCAAAAACGACCGCCGGACAAGCGGCAGCAGCCGCCGAAATGTCAAAGGGCGAGGCCGAAACGGCAAAAACCGCAGCCGAAACCGCGCGGAATGAAGCCCAAACGGCACAAACAGCCGCCGAAACCGCAAAGGGCCTTGCGGAGCAGTTTGCGGGCGCGGCAGAGCTGTCAAAAGAAGAAGCCGTGCAGGCAAAGCAAAAAGCTGAGGAAGCGCTGTCGCAGGCAAAAGCGGCGAAGGAAGCAGCTGAAACGGCAAGCGGGACTGCCGCTACCGCAAAGGAAGCGGCAGAAGCGGCAAGGACAGCCGCTGAGACGGCAAAGAGCCAGGCGGACGCATATGCCCAGTCCGCAGCCGCCCAGACAGGGCTTGCCCAGATGGCAGCCGAAACAGCGCATCTGTCAGCCGAACGTGCCGAAACGGCAGAAAAAAATGCCCTGGAGACGGAACAGAGGATAAAGAAAGCATTAGAAGAAGCTGAGCTTGCGCTAAAGAAGGCGCAGGAGGAGGCCGATAAGAAGAGTTCGGAACTGCAGGCGCTTTTAAACAGCCAGGCAGCCGCAAACGAACAGCTGTCCCAGATGCAGACAAAGCTTAAAGCACAGCTTGCAAAGGAGAGCTTTAGGAACAGTAAGGTACGCCTCTCATCCGTAAAAGGGCAGAAAAAGAAGGTGAAGCTGTCCTGGAAGCCGGTAGAAGGCGCGGACGGATATGTTGTGGAATACGGCCAGAAGGCAAACCTTAAAGGGGCGAAAAAGATTACGGTAAAAGGCAAAACCTCAAAGACGCTGACCGGGTTAAAGAGCGGGAAAACCTATTATGTCAGGGTAAAAGCCTACCGGAACGTAAACGGGGAAAAGGTTTATACAAAGTTTACGAAAAAGAAGGTACGCGTGAAGTAGATTAGCGGACAAAAGACGGCAGCGCCAGCGCATAAAGAGGGATGCGCCGGCGCTGCTGCTTTGCGTATTTACAAAATCACCCCAGGATGCTATACTCATAGACAATGGTGTTCCCGCAAAGGGAGTGAAAAGGGAATGCGGTGCAAATCCGCAGCAGCCTCTACTACTGTAATCAGGCATATTTTGATTCCAAAAAGCCATTGGAGCAATCTGAGAAGGCGTGAATGAAAAGCCTGTAAGCCAGGAGACCTGCCATAATACAATATTTGCAGATCTGTTGGGGCAGATGCTGCAGGAATGGAGTTCTGATGAACAACTTAAAGAAGAAACTGTTGGTAATGCTTATGGCGCTTTCCATGGCGCTTGCGCTGTCTGGCTGCGGGAACAAAGACGTACAGGGGCAGCCAGAAGACGCAGGCGGGAGCGGCGCCACGGAAACGCAGTCGCAGCCCCTGGATGCTTCTCCGCAGAAGGAGTCGTCGCAGCAGGCGGCCTATCCGCTTACGGTTATGGATTCCAACGGAGACGAGGTCACACTGGAAAGCGAGCCGCAGAAAATCGTTTCGGTCGCGCCGAATCTGACGGAGCTTGTCTATGAGCTTGGCGCGGGGGATTTGCTGGTCGGCAGGAGCGATTACTGCGACTATCCGAAAGAGGTATCCGCAGAGGAATCCGTTGGCACAATCACGACGCCGGATATTGAGAAGCTGGTTTCCTTAGAACCGGATCTGGTGCTGGTTTCCACGCACTTTGATGAGGAAAATACGAAAAAGCTGACCGAGTTGAACGTTCCGGTGCTTATACTTTACGAGGAGGACAGCATGGAGGGCGTTTATGACATGGTAGAGACGCTTGGAACAGCCTTAAACCGCGGCGCGCAGGCAGAGGAATGCGTAAACCGGATGCAGGAAACGATTGCAGAAGCAGAGGGCAAGGTAAAAGGGCTCGAAAAGCCGACTGTGTATTATGTCGTAGGCTATGGCGAGTACGGAGACTATACGGCGGGGGGAGATACCTTTGTCGGAAAAATGCTCGAAGCTGCAGGCGGCGACAATATTGCAAAAGAGGTGACCGGCTGGAGCATTACCTTAGAAGAAATCATAGAAAAGGATCCGTCCATCATTATCATTGGGGAATCCATGAAGGATGATTTTATGAGCTCCCCGAATTACAGCGATTTAACAGCGGTGAAGGAGGGCAGGGTGTACGGCATTGACAACAATCTGCTGGATCGCCAGGGCTGCCGGAATGCAGAAGGGATCCGCACGCTTGCGGAAATTTTTCATCCGGAGGCATTTGAATCAAGATGAAAAAGCCGTTTTCCGGAATGCGTTTTCTGGCGCTGCTTATGCTGCTGTGCGTGATCATGCTGGCAGCTGTGTCTGTCGGCTCCGCAGAGCTGTCCATATGGGACAGCCTTCGTATTTTCGTACATAAAATTCCCTTTTTCGGGGAAGCATGGGATATCTCTGATATCGGTGCCGTATATGAAACCATTGTCTGGGAGGTGCGTATGCCAAGGGTGCTGCTGTCTGCATTGACAGGCGGCGCCCTTGCCATTGTAGGGGCCGCATATCAGGGGATTTTTTTGAATTCCCTGGCGGATCCGCATATCTTAGGCGTTTCCTCCGGAGCGGCCCTCGGGGCGACGATTGCAATGCTGACGGGGGCTTCTGTCCGCTTTTGGGGTTTGGGAACGGTCGGCGTTTTTGCATTTGCGGGGGCAATGCTGACCGTTTTTTTGGTCAGTGCGGTTGCAAATGCAGGCGGCGGGATGTCCGCTATGCATATGCTTTTGACCGGAACGGCAGTCAGTACCATGCTAAGCGCCGTTATTTCGCTGCTCATGACGTTTCATCACGATCAGATAGCGAAGGTTTATCTGTGGACAATGGGCAGCTTTTCCGCGGCAAGCTGGGAAAAAGCGGGCTTTCTGAGTCTGTTTGTCCTGATTGGGGCGTCCGTATTTGTGGCCGGGGCAGGAAAGCTCAATATTTTGCTGCTCGGCGTGGAGGAGGCGAAATGCCTGGGCGTGGATACCGTACGCCTGCAGCGGAGGTTTACCCTGGCAAGCTCTGTTTTGGTAGCGGCTGCCGTATCGGTCAGCGGGATCATCGGATTTGTGGGACTGATTGTGCCGCACTGTGTCCGAATCCTGTGCGGGCCGGACAACCGCAAGCTGATACCGTATGGATTCTTATCCGGGGCAATGTTTCTGGTCATCTGCGATACGGCGGCAAGGACCCTTGCGGCGCCTACGGAGATTCCGGTGGGAGTGATCACCTCGTTGTTTGGAGCGCCTTATTTTATTGCGCTTTTGCTGAAAAAAAGGAGGCGGCAGGGATGACGGAGGAAAAAAATG
>CANDKL010000102.1 GCA_947385255.1 uncultured Roseburia sp.
AAAGCATGGAGAAGCCCACGCTGGTGTCTGGTACGGACGGCGTAGGGACGAAGCTAAAGCTGGCATTTCTTCTGGATAAGCACGATACCATTGGAATTGACTGTGTTGCCATGTGCGTGAACGATATTGCATGCGCAGGCGGAGAGCCTTTATTTTTCCTGGATTATATTGCCTGCGGCAAAAATTACCCGGAGAAAATCGCAGAGATCGTAAAGGGCGTGGCAGAGGGCTGTAAGTTAAGCAGCGCGGCGCTAATCGGCGGCGAAACAGCAGAGCATCCGGGGCTGATGCCGGAAGAGGAATACGATTTGGCAGGCTTTGCCGTTGGAATCGTAGACGAAAAGGATATTATTACGGGAAAAGAAATGGAAGAGGGCGATGTGCTGATTGGCATGGCAAGCTCCGGTGTGCATTCCAATGGTTTTTCTCTGGTGCGTAAGGTGTTCCGGATGGAAGAGGGAGCCCTTAACACCTATTATGACGAGCTTGGGACGACGCTTGGAGAAGCGCTGCTTGCGCCGACACGGATTTATGTACAGGCCTTAAAGACAATCAGGGAAGCGGGCGTAAGGGTGCGGGGCTGCAGCCACATTACAGGCGGCGGATTCTATGAAAACATCCCGAGGATGCTTCCGGAGGATAAGCATGCGGTAATAGAAAAGGCAAGCTATCCGGTGCCGCCGATTTTCGGAATGCTGGCAAGAGAAGGGCAGATCGAGGAGCAGATGATGTACAATACGTACAACATGGGACTCGGCATGGTGGTCGCCGTTTCTCCTTCGGATGTGGATAAAACAATGGAAGCAATCCGGTCGGCAGGAGATACGCCTTATGTAGTTGGAAAAATTGTACAGGGAGAAAAAGGAGTAACCTTATGCTGAAAATAGCGGTTTTAGTATCCGGCGGCGGGACCAATCTGGAGGCTGTTTTAGAGGCCATTGACAATGGAACGATTACAAATGCCAGGGTGGAAACGGTGATCAGCAGCAATCCGAACGCATACGCCTTACAGCGTGCGGCAAAGAGGGAGATCGCGCATCTATGTATTTCGCCAAAGGATTTTTCCGGCAGGGATTTGTTTCATCAGGCATTGTTGGAGCAGCTAAAGGCCTGCGCGCCGGATTTGATTGTACTGGCGGGCTATCTGGTCGTCATCCCGCCGGAGGTAATTGCAGAATATAAAAACCGGATCATCAATATACATCCGTCGTTGATCCCTTCGTTTTGCGGAAAGGGCTATTATGGTTTAAAGGTGCATGAGGGCGTGCTTGCACGCGGCGTAAAGGTAACCGGGGCTACGGTGCACTTTGTGGACGAAGGCACAGATACCGGGCCGATTATTTTGCAAAAGGCAGTTGCGGTGGAGGACGGCGATACGCCGGAAGTCTTGCAGCGCAGGGTGATGGAGCAGGCGGAGTGGAACATACTGCCGGAGGCGATTGATTTGATTGCCAACGGACGGATCCGGATCGAAAACGGAAGAACCAGGATTGTTTGATGGAGGAGACAAAATGAAGGTACTGATTGTAGGGAGCGGCGGAAGAGAGCACGCGATTGCGGCAAGCGTGGCAAAAAGCAGCCACGTAGATAAAATATACTGCGCACCGGGCAATGCCGGAATCGGCAGGATTGCGGAATGCGTGCCGATTGGCGCAATGGAATTTGAACAATTAACGGCGTTTGCAAAGGAAAAAGAGATTGATTTTACCATCATCGGAATGGACGATCCGCTTGCGGGCGGAATTGTAGACGAATTTGAGGCAGCCGGGCTAAAGGTATTCGGACCCAGGAAAAATGCGGCGATTCTGGAAGGCTCCAAGGCGTTTTCCAAGGATCTGATGAAAAAATACGGGATCCCGACAGCCGCTTACGAGACATTTGACGATCCGAAGAAGGCGCTTGCCTATCTGGAAACTGCAGGCATGCCGATTGTATTAAAGGCGGATGGGCTTGCACTCGGCAAGGGCGTACTGATCTGCAATACATTAGAGGAAGCAAAGGCCGGCGTAAAGGAGATTATGGAGGACAAGAAATTCGGCTCGGCCGGAAATCATATGGTGGTAGAGGAATTTATGACCGGACGCGAGGTTTCCGTACTCTCCTTCGTGGACGGCAAAACCATTCGGATCCTGTCCTCCGCACAGGATCACAAGCGTGCAAAGGACGGCGATCAGGGGTTAAATACCGGCGGCATGGGCACATTTTCCCCAAGCCCGTTTTACACAGAGGAAGTGGACGCCTTCTGTAAGGAGCACATTTACCAGAAAACCGTCGATGCGATGGCCGCCGAGGGCAGGGAATACAAGGGCGTTATTTTCTTTGGGCTGATGCTCACAAAGGACGGTCCGAAGGTACTCGAATACAACGCCAGGTTCGGAGATCCGGAAGCGCAGGTAGTCCTGCCGCGGATGAAAAACGACATCATCGACGTCATGGAAGCCTGTGTAGACGGCACGCTTTCCGAAATTCCGCTGGAATTTGAAGACAATGCGGCGGTCTGCGTCGTACTGGCCTCCGACGGGTATCCGGTTGCCTATGAAAAGGGCTTTGAAATCACCGGGGAAGAAAATTTCGAGGGCAAAGACGGCTACTACTGCTTCCATGCAGGCACAAAGCCAGGCGAAAACGGCAGGGTCGTGACAAGCGGCGGACGGGTGCTCGGAATCACGGCAAAAGGAAGGGATTTAAAAGAGGCGCGCGCAAATGCCTATGCAGCGACCGAATGGGTTTCCTTTGCAAATAAATATATGAGGCATGACATCGGCAAAGCGATTGACGAGGCATAAATAACCACCGGATATAGCCGATAGCAGGCTCCGGTGTAAAAGGAGTTGTAATGAAAAAAGGAATTATTTTTGACATGGACGGCACACTGTGGGACGCTGCCGAACAGATTGCCTGCTCCTGGAACCAAACCATACAGAGGGAAAAGGGAGGGCTGCGTGAGCTTACGCCAGACGATCTGAAAGCTGTGATGGGGCGTACAATGACAGAGCTTGCGTGGCTTCTGTTCCCTATGCTAAAGGAAGAGGAGGCCCATGCATTGGTGGATCTTTGCGGCGAGGAGGAAAACGAATATCTGCGTGTGCACGGCGGCGTATTGTATCCGGATTTGGAGGGGACATTGGAGTTTTTGGCGAGGGATTATGCGCTTACGATTGTGAGCAATTGCCAGAAGGGGTATATTGAGGCGTTTTTGGATTATTATCAGTTTTGGAATTATTTTCAGGATATTGAATGCTTTGGGAATAACCAGATGGGAAAGGCGCATAATATTGCACAGGTTGTAAAGCGCAATGGGTTTTTGGATGCGGTTTATGTCGGGGATATCCAGGGCGATTATGATGCGAGCAGGGAGGCGGGCGTGAAGTTTATACACGCGGCGTACGGATTTGGGAAGATTTCGTCGCCGGTGCCGTTTATCCGTGAATTTGCGGAGCTGCCGAAGGTTGTGGAGGGGGTTTTTGGAAATTTTGGATAAAGGGACGCCAGGGAGAGGCTGTGGGCCAGGGGGCTGCTGTTCGGGCGGTGATGTGGATTTAAGAACATCTAAACAGTCCGATGGAATGTGCTCTGGCCGGACGGAACCGCCTCTTACGCGCCGTCCATGGCGCGGAAGAGGCTTTGGCGGACGTCCTGTCCGCCAATTCCTGAGCTTTTGCCGGACTGTTAAGATGTTCTAAAATCCAATCACAAGGCCCGAACAACAGCCCCCTGGCCCACAGCCTCTCCCTGGCTGATTATCCAAAGCTTTCAGAAAAGGTTTCCTGCCATAATCTTTGGCTTGGAGGTAGATCGTGGAGGGCCTGGGCTCTCGCGGAAGCCCGGAGAACGCCGTGGAGGGCCTGAGGCTCTCGCGGAAGCCCGGAGAATGCCGTGGAGGGCCTGAGGCTCTTGCGGAAGCCAGGAGAATGCCGTGGAGGGCCTGAGGCTCTTGCGGAAGCCCGGAGAATGCCGTGGAGGGCCTGAGGATCCGCAGAGGATCGGGGGATAACGCAGAGGCCCGGAGCATCAACGGTAGAGGTTGGAAAAACGTAGTCAGACAGAGGGTATGGGATGCGGACGGGGCCTTGTGACGGGATTTAGGAGGCCTTAAGCATCCCTGGAAGCTAAAGCAATGCCCTGCCACGGATGGCAGGGCAAGTTACAACCGCGCCATGGACGGCGCGTTTGTAACGGTTGCGTCCGCATTGAAACACCCTCATGGGATGCTTTAGGACTCCTTAACCCCGGAACACAGCCCCGGTAGCATCCCATGCCCTCTGTCTGACGTATGCTTTCCCACCCCCCTCTGACGTATGCTTTCCCACCCCCCTCTGACGTATGCTTTCCTCCACCCCACATACATTTAATGTTAATAAAACACAGGAGGTATCATCACATGTACCAAGCATCAAAAGAACGTTACACCGCCATGCAGTACACCCGCTGCGGCCGAAGCGGTCTGAAGCTTCCGGCCGTATCGCTGGGCTTTTGGCATAATTTTGGGGATACTGCAAATTATGAAATGATGAAAACGCTCTGCTTCACCGCGTTTGACCACGGAATTACCCACTTTGATCTGGCCAATAACTACGGTCCCGAGCCGGGAAGCGCAGAGAGAAACCTCGGCAAAATTTTAAAGGAAAACTTTACCGCCTACCGGGACGAGCTTTTAATCAGTACAAAGGCCGGTTATCTGATGTGGGACGGCCCTTACGGCGACTGGGGCAGCCGTAAATATTTACTGGCAAGCCTGGATCAGAGCCTAAAGCGGATGGGCCTTGACTATGTGGATATTTTTTATCATCACAGGATGGATGCGGATACGCCGTTGGAGGAGACGATGGGTGCGCTTGCACAGGCAGTTGCAAGCGGAAAGGCGCTGTATGTGGGATTGTCGAATTACAACGGCGAAACGTTAAAGCGTGCGGCAGAAATTTTAGCCGATCTGAAATGTCCGTTTATTATCAACCAGAACCGTTACTCTATTTTTGACAGGACGATCGAGCAGAATGGATTAAAGGAAACGGCGAAGGCTTTGGAGAAAGGGATTATCGCATTCAGCCCTTTGGCGCAGGGCATGCTGACGGACCGCTATTTAAACGGTATTCCGGAGGACAGCCGTGTGAAACGGGACGGACGGTTTTTAAAGGAAGCCGCGCTGACAAAGGAGCGTTTGGGACAGATTCAAAGGCTGAATGAGATTGCAGCAGAGCGCGGGCAGACGCTTGCCGAAATGGCGCTCGCGTGGGTGTTAAAGGACGACGAGGTGACGAGCGTACTGATTGGCGCATCGAAGCCGGGCCAGATACTGGACAACATAAAGGCGCTTGACAACCGTTCCTTTACGGAGGAAGAGTTAAAGAAAATAGATGAAATCTGTTAGAGTGTGTTTGAACATTCAGACATGCTCAAGCCAAAGAAGGCCCTGTTTGGAACTGTATGCCCGAACGGGGCTTTTTTCCGGAAAGAGAGGGAGCAATACAGAAAGGAAGAGGTCTGATATGAAATGGGATTTGAAGCAGGAATATACAGAGGTTGTAAAAAATAATCCGTTTGCCGCGCAGCTTGGGATTGAAATCATGGAAATCCGGGAGGGCTACGTGCTTGCAAGGGTAAAGAAGAAAAAAGAGCTTGAAAATGTATACGGAGATCTGCACGGCGGCTGCCTGTATACGGTTGCAGACAATATGGCGGGGATCGCGTCGAGCACCTACGGCTATTATGTGACAACGGTGAGCGGGACGATCCAGTATTTGCGAGCCGCGAGAAATACGGAATTTATTTTCTGCGAGGCAGAGGTAATCAAGCATGGAAAAACCATAGACGCCGTGCATGTAAAGATTACGGATGAAAACGGACTGCTGTTAAATACGGCGGATTTTACCTTTTTTAATCTCAGAAAAAGAGAAGGAGCGTAAAGATGCAGCTAAAGGAATACCTGAAACAAAACAGGCTGATTGCAGACGGCGCAATGGGAACGTATTTTGAAAGGAAATATCCCGAAGAAAAGGAAATGGCAGAGGCCTGTAATTTAAGCAGCCCGGAGAAGATTAAGGCGATTCATCTGGAATATATAAAAAGCGGCGCAAGGCTGATCCGCACGAATACATTTGCCGCCAACACCTTGTTTTTTGACACGACAGAGACGGTAAGGCAGGTTATACAGGCGGGCTTTTATGCGGCGGTAGAGGCGGTGGAGGAATCGGGGAAGGAGGTCTTTATCGCAGCGGATATCGGGCCGGTATACGATCCGCAGTTTCTGGGAAAGGCGCAGGTACTGAGCGAATATTATGCTATTTGCGACGCCTTTTTGGAATGCGGGGCGGATATTTTTGTGTTGGAGACGCAGGCGGAATTTACTTATATAAAGGATGTGGCGGCGTATTTGAAAAAGCAGAAGGACGTAACGGTCATTGTGCAGTTTTCCGTAGATAAAAACGGGTATACCAGAAGCGGGATTGGTATGGGGCGGATTATGGAGCAGGCGGCCGCATCGGAGGAAATTGATGTTTACGGCTTTAATTGTGGCGTCGGGGCGGCGCATTTAAAGCAGCTTTTAGGCCGGGCAGTTTTTGCGAATGACAAGCCGTTTTCTGCGTTGCCGAATGCCGGATATCCCATTGAGCTGCGCGGTAAAACAATTTATCAGGATAACGGCGGCTATTTTGTGGAAATGATGTGCGGGATTGCCGGGCTTGGCGCAGATATCCTTGGCGGCTGCTGCGGGACGACGCCGGAATATATCCGGGATCTGAAGGAAGCGCTAAAGGACGTGCCTCCGGCGAAAAAAAAGCATGAGCCAAAAGAACGGCGTAAGGCGAGGGCGCCTGGGCCGCCGTATGGCCGCAGGGAGGCAAACACAAGGAAGCCGGCTGATTGTTCGGAAAAACCGCTTCTTGTGGAATTGGATCCGCCGTTTGGTACGGATGTGTCAAAGGTACTAGAGGGTGCGGCGCTGCTTAAAGAGGCGGGGGCCGGGATGCTGACGCTTGCGGATTCCCCGATGGCAAGGGTACGCATGGATGCGGCAAAGCTGGCGGCAAGGGTGCAGCGGGAGGCGGGAATTCCCGTGATGCCGCATATTTGCTGTCGGGACAAAAATGTAATCGCCATGCGCTCCGGGGTTTTGGGCGATTATATGAACGGGCTTCGGAATTTTCTGATCGTCACGGGCGATCCGGTGGGCAGGGACGACCGGGGTGTGATTACGCCCGTATTTGATTTTAATTCGATCCGTTTTATGGAGTACCTGGCGGAAATGAATGCGGAGGTATTTGCAGAGGATCCGGTGTGCTATGGCGGGGCGTTAAACTATCACGGCGCAAATCCCGACGCGATTGTTAAACGCATGGAACAGAAGATGGAAAACGGATGCAGCATGTTTTTGACGCAGCCGGTTTATTCCGAAGCGGATATCGAACGTCTGGCTTATCTAAAGGAGCGTTCGGGCGCAAGGCTGATGTGTGGGATTCTGCCGCTTGTCAGCTATAAAAACGCTATGTTTTTGGCAAACGAAATGCCCGGTATCCAGATTCCGAAGGAAGTAACCTCGCGTTATTCTCCGGATATGGACCGTAAGGAGGCGGAGCAGACGGGAATTTTGCTTGCGGCAGAGCTTGCAGGGCAGATGCGCAGTGTGGCGGACGGATATTATTTTATGACACCGTTTAACCGGGCGGGGATGATCGCAGAGATTATCTGCAAAATCCGTGAGGAGGGCCTTTTGGAAAACTGCATGCCGCAGCGGCCTTTTTTGGAAAAGTCATATTAATGTAAGATACGTATGCTAAAATACGCTCATAACATTTTCCAACTACGACAAGGAGAAGGGGGCGTTTTATATGAAGGCATTGAAAAGGGCAGCGCTGTATCTGATACGAAAAAGAGGAAGAACGGTACTTTTGACGGTTCTTCTGCTTTTGATGTCCTGCTGTGTGATGATAGGCTTTTCCTTTAAGAAAAACACGGAACAGGAGGCAGATCGTCTGCGGAAAAGCCTGGCTACGGGATTTATTATGGAGGTCAATACCGAAAATGAATTTTATCACAAGCATGTAGATAATCATGGGGCGGGCGGCATCATATATGTCGGGCCCTTGATTACCGGGGAAATGATAGAGAACATACTTTCTGTAGATGGCGTAAAGGATTATGCGGTGCAGTTATCCGATCTTGTGTGGACCGATCTAAAGCTAAGGCCGGGCGCATGGGCTGCGCGTGAGCCGGAAGATCCCAAAACCTATGAGGAGAAGAAAAAAATGGGTTATTTTGCCATGTCCGAGGATGAGATTATGCTGGTCAGAAGCCAGACGATGATATGGCCATGCAGAAATGGCGCTATGCATAAGAATTTTCGGACAGGCGCCGTGGAAATTGCAGAGGGCCGTAATATCGAAGAGGGAGATCGGAATAAAGCCGTGATATCGGAATGGCTGGCAGAGCATAACCATGTTTCGGTAGGAGATACGTTTACCATCGAGACAAGAGAGGGGATGTTTCAGCCCAGCCAGGATCCGATGAAGACCTGGGGCGAACCGGTTACGCTTGAAATTGTGGGAATATACCATATGAATTTCAGCCAGCCGCCTTCCGAATATACCTGTGAAGACGGATATGTGGAAAACAGGATATATACCGATTTGGATACTCATGCAAAGTGCGAGGAGAATCTAAAAAGCGGCGGTTTTAGCCTTGGAGAGGAGTTTGGAATAGAAAACGGATCCATGAATGGATATTCAACCGTCGAGTTTATGGTAGAGGATCCGGGAAAGCTGGATTCTATGATAGAGCAGTTGAAAAACTGGGATGCGCTGGATTTGGAAAATATAGAGATTACAGTGGACAGCAGCGCTTACCAGGCGTCGGTAAAGCCCTACCAGCAGATTCGTATTTTTTCGTTCCTTCTGCTTGCAGTGGGGATTTGCGGGATTGGATTCATTCTTTTTATGGTATTGAAGCTTTGGATGCAGGGGAGAAGGCACGAGGTGGGGATTTTATTTTCCCTGGGAATGGGGAAGGCAGAGATTTTCGCACAGATGCTGATGGAATGCCTGCTTGTGTCGGCTGCGGCGTTGGTTCTGGCGTTTGGGCTGTCAGTGCCCGTGCTGGATCGATGTGCAGCCGCGTTAGAACATATGACCGCTCCGAAAGCAGATGCAGAAGCGTATACCGCGGCGGTTTCTTCGAGGATGCTTGATATAGAAATTACAAAAACCGCATCGGATGAGGTGGTGCTGGAGCATGGAATTTCCGGTGCGGCGGTAGTGTTTGCAGTGATTTTTGTCTGCGGTATTTCGGCAATCAGTATATGGATTTCCTTTGCCGGGGTGAGCAGTCTGGAACCGAAAAAGATGTTGGTGTGAGGTATCCGATGTATCCGCCAGGGAGGGGATTTGGCAGGGGGAACTGCCCCTTTGCCTGTGTAACCAGATGCAGCCTCTCTAAACAGTCACATGTTATGGGTACAAGGCGGACGGAACCGCCCTTTAACGCGCCATCCATGGCGCGGAAAGGACTTTGCCGGACATCCGTGTCCGGCAATTCCTGGGATCGTATGTGACTGTTAAGAGAGGCT
>CANDKL010000103.1 GCA_947385255.1 uncultured Roseburia sp.
GGCCGGCGCTGTATCGCTCACAATACGCAGCCGAACCATATTGTTTTCGTGGTGCAGGTTTACAACAGAAAAATCCCGGCTGTATTTCCCGACTTTCCGGTTATCAATCAAGATCTCCCAGACTTTCCCTTTGATATGGTCTGTAACTGTGTCTATGGGTTCACCAAGCAGGAATTGCCCGCTTTTCATCATCAAAATGTAGTCGGCGATATAGGAAACGTCCGATACAATATGCGTGGACAGGATAACAATTTTCTCTTTTGCAAAATCGGATATGAGGTTGCGGAAACGTACCCGCTCCTTGGGATCAAGTCCGGCAGTGGGTTCATCCAGTATCAGAATCGAGGGATGGTTCAACTCTGCCTGGGCGATTCCCAAACGCTGTTTCATTCCGCCGGAATAGGATTTGACTTTTTTGTTTGCCACATCCTGCAGGTTTACCATATGAAGCAGATGCTCTGTCCTTTGTTTTGCCGTTTTGGTGTCAAGCCCTTTTACCGCTGCCATATATAGCATAAATTCACGGGCGGTAAAATCGGGATAAAAGCCGAAATCCTGCGGCATATATCCTAAGTGGGAGTAGTACCGCTCGCCCAGTTCCTTAATGTTTTTGCCGTTTAAGCGGATGCTGCCGGAAGAGGGCTTTAAAACGCCGCATATCATTCTCATAAGCGTTGTTTTTCCGGCGCCGTTTGCTCCGAGCAGGCCGTATATTCCGGGTGAAAGGCTTGCGTTTACATCGTTCACGGCACACTTTGTCCCGTACTGCTTACATAAGTTTTTTAACTGTAACTGCATAAATTATCCTCCTGTTATTTTTTATAGAGGCACAAAAAAGGCGGCCTATGCTTCATAGCATAAACCACCTATCTTAGTCTGGGCTTTTCCTTTTCTTAATTTTACCTTAAGATTTCATGGGGCAAATAGTTGTTGATTTTATAGCATTTATGACATATAATATGCTTAACAAGACAGCCGGAAGGTGAGTGCAAGTCACCCGACCCGGCAATCATTAAGATTAGCTATGAGAATAGCCGTTCCTAAACTTTGACGAGAGCAGGACGGCTATTTCTTATTTTTCAGATTCAGAATTGCCACAATTAGCAATGCCACGGTTAAAATCACCATGAGTTCTTCATATGTACTCATAATAATCACCACCTTCCGCAAGACTCGGATTGGGTGAGAGCACGTCCCCCGGCTGTCCGGGCAAACATATAATATTGTCATGGTGCAGCAGTTTCTTCGTTTTCACAAGGGAGATGGATGATAAATTCCGTTCCCATACCGGGCTGGCTTTTCACTGTGATTTCACCGCCGTGAAGCGCTGCAATCTGGCCTGCTATGGCAAGCCCCAGTCCGCTTCCTTCCGGCTTTTCTTTTGTATTTGTCCCTCTGTAATATCGCTCAAACAGCTTTGATTGTTCTGATTTGCTAAGTCCGTTTCCGTTATCACGGACAGAAAGCAGCATACGGCCGTTTTTGTCCGTATCAAGTGTAACGCTTACCTTTGTATCCGCAGGATTGTGCAGAAGGGAATTTGTAACAAGGTTCGTTACAGCACGGCGGAGCAGTTCAGAATCAATATCGGCGCACTGATCCGGAATCATGCTTTCAAATGTAATATCGCGGTTCCCAAAAGCGGGATCGTTGATAATATCTATGATCCATTCTTTTACACAGCGTGTAATACGGACTTTTTTCGGGTGAAAGGGCATGGAACCGGAATCTAACTGATAAGTCAGTTTTAAATCGTTTATCAGGTTTTCGATATGGTTGATATTTTTCAGGATGATCGATCCATATATCTGTACGGCCTGTTTCTCCTTATCAGAATTGTCGGCCAGCAGCTCTGCATAGCCCTTGATCGGGGACAGGGGCGTTTTCAGGTCATGGGTAATATTTGCGATCCATTCCCGGCGCATGGTTTCTGTTTCGTTGCTGATTTGGTCAGCGCGGCATATGTCCCTGTCCATTTTGTTCAGGGTGCTGTAGAGTTCGCCAAACATCCCGCTTTCCTGCAATGGCCGGTAGGTACGGAGGGAGATGTTTTGGATTCCCTTTGTAATACCGGATAATTTCCGTGAGAGCCAGAAACCGTAAGCAAGCACGATGATGATAAGCGCACTCAAAGCGGCAAGAATGATTCCCCTTGCCACGGGGGAAAGCCTTGAAATCCTGCTGCCGTTGTAATGCAGGATATATTTTCCAATATCATAAGGAAATCCTATGCAGTAGCTGCATATTTCTTCGGAATCCTCCAGACTGTTTACAAATACCGTATATCCGTTTTGATAGTCGCTGGCGCCAAGGGCCAGAAGCTCGGAAGCAGAATAGTTTTCTGGATAATCGGCAGGCTTTCCGTAGGAGAAAATCTCCTGCCCGGCTTCGTCCAGGAACTGGATCCATAGACCGTATTCGTCCAGCCGGTCAAAGCCGATCGGTTCGATAGAGAGTTCCCCGTCCTCATAGGTTGTCCAGGAAGAAAAATTGTCTGTAAAGGTCTGCGGCCAACTGGCGAGGCTCATTCCTTCCGGTTCCGGGATTGAGAACATATAATAGAACAGGCCGATTGCCGTGACAATGCCGGCCAATAATGTCATGGAGAGGAGCAGGATCATACGGAAGAAAGGGTTGAAATTCTTTTTACTTTTCATAAGGATTTACCAGCTTATAGCCTAATCCTTTCCTTGTGATAAGATACCTGGGCGCGGTAGGATCGTTTTCCATTTTCTCGCGCAGGTGCCGGATATGAACCATGACCGTATTATCGCAGCCGAAGCTGTCTTCGTTCCAGACTGCTTCATATAAGCGCTCGCGGCTGATCACCCGCCCTTTATTTTCCGCTAAGTAATGCAATATCTCAAACTCCCTGGCCGTCAGCTCCAGATCCCTGCCGTCCTTGAGCGCCCTGCCGCCGTCTGTATCAATTGTCAAGGCGCCGATTTTTATTGTCTGGCTGGCGCAGGGGCTTTGCACGTATTCCACGCGGCGCAGCTGCGCCTTCACCCTGTAAGCAATTTCCTTGGGGCTGAAAGGCTTGGTAACATAATCGTCGCCGCCGACAGCCAAACCCAGGATTTTATCTAATTCATCATTTTTGGAGGAAAGGAACAGGATGGGGCAATGGGAAAACTGCCGGATCTGTCTGCACACTTCATAGCCGTCAATATCGGGCAGCATAACATCCAAGATCATCATGTCCGGCTGCATTTCTTTGCAGGCAGTTACCGCCTTTTTTCCTGTATCGACTTTTATGACAGAAGGAAAGCCCTCCATATTTAAAGCCTTTTCGAGCAGATCCAGAATATCCGGCTCATCGTCCACGGCCATGATTTTATATTTATTCATTGCGGGTAATCTCCTTTGATCTGTTTTGTTTGCCTTTGATGCTTTTCAAATTTGCCGGCGGCTTCTTTCGATGTCATGTAATCCATACCGTGCCTTTGAAGTAAATAGGGTATGTTTATTATATTTTGTTTGCCTGAAGAATACAAGAAAAATGTGTAATTTCTCCGCGCCGTAAAAAATAACCGAATTCAGGGCGGCAGCAAAAGAAAAACCAAAATATAGTTGCCCAATTCTTCAATGCATGTTAAAGTAAAAACAGAGAAGCGGTCGGTTCTGCTTCGAATACAAAACAGAAAGGGAAGGTAATTTTATGGAAATCAAAGAAATCAAAAAGCTATGTGAGGAAAAGAATATCCGCATGATCGATTTCAAAATGACGGATATCGACGGAAGATGGAGGCACATTACGATTCCGGTAGAACGATTTGGGGAAAAGGTTTTTACACAGGGAATCGGTTTTGACGGATCGAATTACGGGTTTGCACCCATTGAAAAAAGCGATATGGTTTTTCTGCCGGATCCGGATACGGCATATGTCGATCCGTTTGCGGAGGTTCCGACGCTTACCATGTGCGGCAATGTATGTACGATTGGAAAAGAGGCGAATCAGCCGTTTGATCAGTATCCGAAGAATGTCAGCCTGCGCGCTGTAGAGTATATGAAGGAAAGCGGGATTGCGGATCGCATGATCATCGGGCCGGAATTTGAATTTTACCTGTTTGACAGCGCCCGCTTTGAGGTGACGCAAAAGCAGTGCGGTTACCGGATTGACACCAAACAGGCGGACTGGAACGCAAGCTTAGATACGCCGGGCAACAACGGCTATGAGGTGCCCTATAACGGCGGCTACCATGTGGCCGCGCCGCAGGATGTGGGATACGATCTGCGCAGCCGGATATGCATGATGATTGAGGACTGGGGGATTGCGGTCAAATACCACCATCACGAGGTAGGCGGCCCAGGGCAGATGGAAATTGAAGTAGAGCTTAGCGATATGCCGGATATGGCGGACAATACGATGATTATCAAATACATCATTAAAAATATGGCGGCCAGGGAGGGAAAGACGGCAACCTTTCTGCCAAAGCCGATTTATCAGGAGGCAGGCAGCGGACTGCATGTGCATATGCTTTTGTTAAAGGACGGAAAGCCCTTGTTTTACGATGAAAACGGCTATTCCGGCCTGAGTAAAACGGCGCATTATTTTATCGGCGGGCTGTTAAAGCACATCGCGTCCCTGTGTGCGTTTACCAATCCGTCTACGAATTCCTTCAAGCGCCTTGTGCCGGGCTTCGAAGCGCCGGTGACGGTTGGCTATGCGACCTCGAACCGCAGCGCGGTCATCCGGATTCCGGCTTATGCCAAAACGCCGGAGACGAAGCGGTTTGAGCTGCGCAACCCGGATGCGACGGCGAATCCCTACTACGCCTATGCGGCAATTCTGATGGCAGGATTAGACGGTATTGAGAATCAAATCGATCCGAAAGAGCATGGATGGGGACCGTATGATTTCAATCTTTACAACCTGTCTGAAGAAGAGCAGAAGAAGATTAAGGGACTGCCGAAATCACTGGGAGAGGCGCTGGATGCATTGGAGGCGGATCATGCGTACCTGTTAAAGGGCGGCGTATTCCCGGAACGGCTGATTGAGGTCTGGATCGAGCGTAAGCGGAAGGAGCTAAAGAAGCTGGAGCAGATTCCGAATCCGGCGGAGTTTAAGATGTATTTTGATCTGTAGGAAAGCGGCGGCTGAAAAGAGGGATCATGAAAAAAATATTAGTAGTAGTTGATATGCAGAATGATTTTATAAACGGATCATTGGGAACCAAAGAGGCGGAGCAGATTGTCGATCCTGTCGTCAGAAAAATCCGGGGCTTTGAGGGAGACATTCTTGTAACCTTAGATACCCATTCGCACCGGTATCTGGAAACGGCAGAGGGGAAAAAGCTTCCGGTACCGCACTGTATCCGCATGACAAACGGCTGGCTTTTAAATGAACGGGTATTGGAAGCATTATCCGAAAAGGGGTACCGGCTGATCGAGAAACATACCTTTGGTTCGGTAAAGCTGGCAGAGGAAATCCAAGAAATCAGGGAAGACGGCGAGGCGGAGGTTGAGTTTGTCGGACTGTGTACGGATATTTGCGTGGTGTCAAACGTATTGCTCGTAAAGGCCTTTTTTCCGGAAATGACAATACGGGTAGATGCGCGGTGCTGTGCGGGAGTCACCCCCGGGTCGCACAGGGCGGCAGTTGAAACGATGAAAATGTGCCAGATTGAGATATTAGATTAGTTCGAAGAGAAGAGGGAAAGACATGGATTTGATGTATAAAAGTACAAGAAATGCAGAGGAAAAGGTCACTGCCTCACAGGCAATTTTAAAGGGCCTTGCAGGAGAAGGCGGCCTGTTTGTGCCGGAAGCAATTCCGGCTTTGGAGCTGGAAATAGATGCGCTGGCCGGGATGTCCTATCAGGAAATTGCGTATGAGGTAATGAGCCGGTTTTTGACAGACTTTACGGAAGAGGAGCTAAAGAGCTGCATTGAGAAGGCATATGACAGCAAATTTGACACCAGAGAGATTGCCCCTTTGGTAAAAGCCGGGGACGCCTGGTTTTTAGAGCTGTTCCACGGCTCTACCATCGCGTTTAAGGATATGGCTCTTTCCATTTTGCCGCATCTGCTGATTACAGCGGCAAAAAAGAACCGGGTAACGAATGAGATTGTGATTTTAACCGCTACCTCAGGCGACACCGGAAAAGCCGCGTTAGCCGGCTTTGCGGACGTGCCGGGCACAAAAATCATCGTCTTTTATCCGAAGCATGGCGTAAGCCCCATCCAGGAAAGGCAGATGGTAACCCAGAAGGGTGATAATGTCTTTGTCGTAGGTATCAACGGAAACTTCGATCAGGCCCAGAGCGGCGTGAAGAAGATGTTTTCCGACGCCGGGCTTGCAGAGGCCATGGACGCGGCAGGCTATCAGTTTTCCTCCGCCAATTCCATCAACATCGGGCGTTTGGTCCCGCAGATTGTATACTACGTATATGCCTATGCAAAATTATATGCAAAGGGAGAAATCCAAAAGGGTGAGCCCGTAAACGTCGTCGTTCCGACCGGCAATTTCGGGAACATCCTGGCGGCATTTTATGCAAAAAACATGGGGCTTCCCATCGCAAAGCTCATCTGTGCGTCCAATGAAAATAAGGTGCTGTACGATTTTTTTGCAACAGGTACCTACGATAAGAACCGTGCGTTTATTTTGACCTCCTCCCCCTCCATGGACATTCTGATTTCCAGCAACTTAGAGCGCTTGATTTACCGGATTGCCGGAGATGACGCGGCGAAAAACGCGGCTTTCATGAAAGCGCTTTCTACAGAAGGCAGCTATACGGTTACACCGGAGATGAAGGCGCAGCTTGCCGATTTTTACGGCAATTATGCGACCGAAGCGGAGACGGCGCAGCAGATCAAAGCGTTATACGAAAAAACAGGATATGTCTTAGACACCCATACCGCAGTGGCAGCAGCTGTTTACGCAAAATACAGAGAGGAAACAAAAGACACCTCTGTAAAAACAATCATTGCCTCTACAGCCAGCCCCTTTAAATTTACCAGAAGCGTGATGGATGCCATTGATAAAGAAACATATAACGTACTGACAGATTTTGAACTGGCAGACGAACTGAGTAAAATCGCAAAAATACCGGTACCGCAGGCAATCGAAGAGATTCGGAGTGCGCAGGTGCTTCACGATACGGTATGCGGGCCGGATGAAATGGAAGACACAGTGAAACGGTTTTTGAAGATCGGATAACAGGAAACCTTGCTGATATTCCGTTATGAAAATGGAATATCAGCAAGGTTTTTCTTTTTGAACGAGATAATTATTCGTTCGTTTCTTCTTTGTTTTCTTTTAAATATTCTCTTAGGACAAGGTTTACATATTGTGAAAAGGATCTGTCATCCTGTTCTGCCAATACTTTTATTTCGCTTATGATCTCCGTATCAAGTGTGATACTTACTTTTGCTTTTAGAGGTTTCATGATACAGCGCATTCTATAATTTGAAGAGAAAATTAATGGTGCCAAACGGATAGGCGATTGGCAGCAGGATCATATCGCCGGAGCTGCTGATCATGGTGTTTTCAAAATTGACAACCGGGTTTAAAAATAATTCTATGGATTCCTCGTTTGAAATATTGACGTTAAACAGCCCGTTCTGCCAGTTTAAAAAATCCCCGATGGAAGCGTCCACATATTCATCATATTCCAGGATCTCGGATCCCATAAAGCGGGAAGCAAACGCAAGCGCGGCGTCCTCTTCCATGTCCAGGTAAGCAGTCAGGGAAAATTCCCCGTTGATAATCTGCCCGGAGCAGTGGTTTGCGACGTGTTCGGAAATCAGGGTAGGGTTTAAAGGTAAAAAATCATCCCCGATAAAACGAACCAGGTTGTTAAACAAAAGCGTCAGGTAGTTGATCATGCGCTCCGGGATCTGCAGTGTCGTAATCATAAACAGGCTGCGGATTAACGCCTGCAGGTTTTCCTGCTGCTCGTCAGCGTTTGAAAGGTGTTCAAAATGGTTCTCTTTCTGGTATGAGGTAATCAGCTCCTCCAATCTTGTTTCCGTGAGGACGCCGTTTTCCACTAATCGTTCGCCGATCAGAAGATAAACCGGGATCTGCTGCTTGAGCAGGGAACGAAGCTGATCCTCCGTCAGAAATCCTTCCTCCATGGCAAGCTCGCCGAAGCGCCTGTTTTCATGTGCCTGGCGGATTAAGACCTTATCCACCTGTTCTACGGTCATAAGTCCCGCGTGGATGGCTAAAAGCCCCAGCTTGATGTGGCGGATATGCTGCTCCTCAATGGCCTGAATGAGCTGCTCCGGGGTCACAACGTGTTTGCTTAAAAGATAGTTTCCAAAAAATTGTGCGTACATTTAAACACTCCCTTCCAGCCTTGCCTGTATGATATCTGTAATCTGCTGGCTATGAAATGGTTTTTGGATAAATTCCTTAGCCCCAAGCTGCAAGGTCTGTTTGATTTGCGACTGTGTTCCCATGGAAGAAACAACGACAATATCTGCTTCTGGATCGATGCCCAATAATTCGGGTATTGTAGAATTACCATCTTTTACAGGCATGAGGAGACTTAAAAATACAATATCCGGATGATGCGTTCTGTACAAGTCGATGACCTCCTGTCCATCTGATGCATCTAAAAAATGGTTTATCCCCAAAGAAGTGAGGGCATCTTTTAGCTGTTTTCTGGCAAGGACGGAATTATCACCAATTAATACTGTTACATTTTCTGCTTTCATGGCTACACTCCTTTTGTTGTTCTAAAATCATACCTGTATTTTATACCATACCTTGCAAAGTTTCAATATTTATGTGGTAGTAGTTTACAAAAAATTTAAGAAAGCAGTTTTTTTCGTCATTGCATACAGGGGATTTTCCGATTATAATGAAACTATCAGAACAGAAAAGAGGAAATAATATGAGCTACATAGTGATTTTTGACGTCATTGTCGCGATTTTGGGAGCGTATCTCATCTATTCTGCGCTGCAGATGAAAAAAACCGGTGAAATCAATACCGTGATGGTGAGCGGTGAGGAAATCAGGCGGTGTACGGATAAAGCAGGGTTTATTGGCCGGATTTACAGGCCGACGCTGCTTTTTGGCGGGATTTCGCTTGCCTTCGGTGTTCTGGCCTGTGTGAATGATGCCGTCTTTCATTTGGGGCGGGCCTTTGAAGTCGGCGGTATGCTGGTATTTCTGGCGGCCTGGTTTTGGTTTTCCAGAGAGCTGCGAATCCGAAAGGCAGAATTTTTTTAAAAGAATGAAAAAAAGGGGACGGCCAAATGGAAAAAGTACTTGTAGTAGACGATGAAGAGAAAATACGCAGAATTATCCGAAAATATGCGGAATTTGAAGGTTATTTTGTCGAGGAAGCCGAAAACGGGGAGGAAGCGTTGCGGCTGTTGGAGCAGCAGGACTTTGATGTGGTGGTGCTCGATGTGATGATGCCGGGGCCGGACGGCTTTTTGACCTGCCGGAAGATCCGCAGCAAAAGAAATGTGCCGGTGATTATGCTTTCTGCAAGAGGAGAGGAATACGACAGAATTCACGGGTTTGAGGCAGGGGTTGACAGATCGGAAGAGCACACGTCTGAACTCCAGTCACAGCCTCATATCT
>CANDKL010000104.1 GCA_947385255.1 uncultured Roseburia sp.
ACTCTTTCCCTACACGACGCTCTTCCGATCTGCCCCGGTTTTGGCTCAGGCGGAGCTTACAATAGAAAAGCAGCCGATCATCGAAGACGACGTAGAGCCCATCCGGCTTACGGCAAAGCTGCAGGACGGCACGGTTCTGCCAGGGGGAGCGCTTACGGTTTCTTACCGGGTTTCGGATCCGGAGGCTGCAGAGGTGCGCGACGGGCAGCTGTATGCATACAATCCGGGGACGGTTACCGTGAAAGCGACGGTAACCTATCAGGGGGTTACGGTAGAATCCAATGATCTGACGCTTACGATTGGGAAAAACCCGGCGCAAAAGACCATCACGGGATATGAGCAGGTGGCCGTAGAAACCGGGAAAGGGATCTGCCCGGCGCTGCCGGAAAAAGTCCGGGCGGCCTTTGACGTCGGACTGCCCAAAGCAGTCGCCGTTACCTGGGATGAAATCGATCCCAAACAATACGCCAAATACGGGACATTTACGGTAGAAGGGAGCGTAGAAGGGCAGGCGCTCCGCCCGCAGGCGAAGGTAACCGTAAAGGGAATTACCGGCATCCAGCAGTTCTCCTGCGCAACTCCGGTTGGCGTAACGCCAAAGCTTTCGGATCGGGCAAGGATTTATTACAGCGACGGCACAACCGACGAGGCGGCTGTGGAATGGGATGCCCACCCGCAGGAGCTGTTCCGAAAGGATGGAGACATCGTAACCGTAAAGGGAACGGCAAAGGGAGCCCAAACAAAGACAACCGTACGTGTTACGTCGGATACCCAAAACGGGGACAAATTTACCGGATATAAAAACGGGTTTTACTGGCCGCTTGGCATTGCTTCGTTTACAAACGGGGCGGGCTCGTCCGGTGACTCTGCTTCCAAGCTAAACGACAACATCATTTCGCATAAAAACGAAGACAACAACCGCTGGTGCAACTGGACCGGTACGTCAAGGGAAGAGGACTGGGCAGGCATTGTGTTTGGCTTAGAGGAAGTGGCCTATAAGTTTATTGACAACCTGGAAATTGATTTTTACACCGATCACGGCGCAAGCCTTCCGACCGAATATACCGTCGAATATTACGACGGGGAATATTTTAACGAGCCGCCGGCCGATCCGAACAACGTAACCGGCGCCCACCCGGCAGGGGCAGATGAAAACTGGAAGCCGGTCAGCAACCTAAAGCTAAACAGCCCGGCCGCGATTTCGGATTCCGAAACCAATTATTTTACATTTGATATGGTAGAAACCTGCGCCATCCGCATCCGCATGAAGGCGGCTGCAAATAAATGCCTGGGGATTACGGAAATGGCCGCTTACGAGAGGCTGGCAATTTCCAAAGCCGATCCTGCAATAACCGGGATTTCGGTAAACCAAAAAGCGCTTCCGGGGTTTGATCCTGAAATCACGCATTATGTATATCGGGTAAACGGGGACGAAATGCCGCAGATTACGGCGCAAACGGCACAAAACGCTTCCGCCAGCGTGATTTTACCGGAAGGGTTCGGCGCAGACGCCAGGCTGATTGTCAGAGCCGAAAACGGCGTGGCGGCAAAGACGTATACAATCCGGCTGGAGCAGGGCGGCGGCAGTGCAGAGGATCTGGAAAAAGAGCTGGAAGAGCTGAAAAAGCAGCTTGCAAAGGCCAAAGAAGATCTGGAACGCAAAGACGGCGAGCTGCAGGCGGCTTTAAAAGCGGCAGAGGACGCCAAACAGGAAAAAGAAGACGCACAGAAGGAGCTGCAGAAGGCAAAGGAGCAGTTTCAAACGGCAAATGAAAACTTGGCTGCAGCGAAAAAAGAAGCCGAAGACGCAAAGGAAAACGCGGCCCAAAAGGTTGCCGCAGCACAGAAGGAGGTGCAGGACGCACAGGAGCAGGTAAGTCAGGCACAGGCGAGGGCACTGGAAGCGGAGGAGGGTTTGGCAGCGGCGCTTGAGGAAATAGCGGTGTTAGAGAAAGAGCTTTCCGGCGCGCAGAAGGAGATCGCAGGCTTACAGCAGCAGGCGGCGGATCTTGCGTCAGAGCTTTCCGCAGCGCTCAAGCAGCTGGACGACGCAAAGGAAGCGCAAAAGAAAGCCGAACAGGAAGCAAAAGCGGCCAGAGAGAAAGCAGAGCAGGAGGCGAAAGCCGCTAAAGAGGCGCAGGAAGCAAGGTTAAAGGCCGAGCAGGAAGCAAAGGCGGCACAAGAGGCCTTAAATAAGGCGCAGCAGGAATTAGAGGCGGCGCAGAAAGCCCTGCCGGCGCCATCCGCCCAAAAGACCGTCATCCGGTTCGCCAAAAAGCGCTATACCGTGAAAAAAGGAAAAACAATCCGTTTAGGCGTCACCATCCAGAACAAAAACGGCGCCAAAGCAACTTATAAATCAGCAAATAAAAAGATTGCCACGGTAACGAAAAAGGGCGTTGTCAAAGGAGTGAAAAAAGGGAAAACCAAGATTACTGTTACCTGTAATAAAGTAAAGAAAAGCGTAACCGTACAGGTAAAATAACGCGGCAGAAAGCGGGAACGGGCGGGAATGAAGTTTCAAACGCGCTCTGGCATTGTAACAGTTCGGCCTGCGCAGCTGCAAGCTGAGCTGTTACAAAGCATTGCCGTGAAGCAACGGTTTGCCTTAGTTTATAAGGTTCAAAAAGCAACTTAGCTTTGGTCGGGGCGGTTGCTTTTTTGATGTCTTTTATTTTTTCCGGACTGCCGGAGTTACTTTTCATGGGGTGGGGAAATGACTGCCGTAGGTATTTGGGTTTTATTCGATAGCGACGCTTAAGTCCGCTTTCTTCGGATCCTTCGGCACGCTTCCGCTCATAAAAAACGCAGCGGTGCTAAGCGTGTCAGAGGATTGAAAAGGGAGTTCTGCCCTGAGCGTCGCTTTTGGAAAAACAATTTCCCCACCCCGTGAAACGAACCCAATGGTTATTTTTCATGCAGTGGCAAAAAATATTTTTATTGCAGCCGGATACAGTTGGTGCTATAATAGGGAAAAGCATATTTCTTTCAGGCATATCAAATGATTCTTTTTTTATCTATTTATCTGGAAATCAATGCTTTTATTCTCATTTTATTTTACAAAGACGGCAGGGGTTTTCAGTAAGATGCTCCTGCGGCATACAGGAGGTATTTATGGTAAAAGATATCGGCTGGAAGGCTTTTCTTTCCGACGATGAACGGTACGCCGATTTGATCAATGGTATCGGCTGCGGCGGTTTGCAGGTTGTGGACAAGACGGATCTGCATGAAATGGACACTCAGACCGGGATGCTCCAGGGGCTGCGTTTTATACGCAGCCTGCCAATCCGGGCGAAGGGGAGGACGCTTCAGATTCGCGATGCGGTCCGGAAGACGGCTTTCGGAATGAATTTTGCAATCATTGGCGTGGAAAACCAGGAATTGATTGATTATGAAATCCCGCTGCGCAATCTTTCCTATGACGTAGGCGAGTACGAAAAACAGGCCCGTAAAATCCGCAAGGAGGTCCGGGCGCACTCTGTGGGGCTGTCCCTAGGGGAGTTCCTTTATGGATTCCGGAAGGACAGCCGGTTGTACCCGGTGGTGACGTTTATTTTATACACCGGCGAAGCCTGGGACGGGCCGATGTGCCTGCATGATATCCTGGATTTTTCGGATATTCCGGAGAAGCTCTGCGGGATGGCGGCTGATTATAAGATCCATCTGGTTGAAATCCGTAAATTCGAAGACACCCAAGTATTCCGGACAGATGTAAGGTACCTGTTTGATTTTATCCGGAACGCCGGTGATAAGGCAGCCTTGAAAGCGCTGGTCAACAATAATTCCTATTATGAGGAAATGGATGACGACGCATACTACCTGGCGGCAAGTTATGCAAATGTGGAAAATTTACTTAAAGTGAAGGACTATCATAGAAAGGATGGGAAAATAAATATGCGGTCAGCTATTCAAGAAATGATTGATGATGGGAGGGCGGAAGGGATTACTCAAGGGAAAGCGGAAGGCGCCTCCCAGGCAAAAACGGCTATTATCTTAAACATGATCCGCTCCGGTATGACGGATTCGGACATTCAAACCATTGCAGAGTGCGATCAGGCGTTCATTGACGAAATCAGAAGAAGCTCTGCTAAGAAGACTCATAAATCCCGATGGCCCTTCCGGTAGGATTATTCCTGCTTTTGTAACAAGGAGATAGCAGGCTAACCTTAAAAGAACTTTGCAAGTAACAGTTCAGCCTGCAGCTTCACTGTTACCTTTGCAAAGCTGTTATTGTGAAAAAGTTGTTGACGGAAGCGCTGATAAGTGTTAGCATACTTTATAGAAAAAGGTGTTACCGTGAAGCAACGGTTCGCCTTAGTTGTGGTTTCTCAAAAAAGCAACCTAACTTTGGTCGGTGCGGTTGCTTTTTTGATGTTTTTTATTTTTTCCGGACTGCCGGATACTGATTATCGTAACAATAATGCTGATGACCGTCACTACAATACCGACAAGCTCCAAAATCACTCCGAACACCAATCGTGCTTACCTTTCGCGTTATTTTCCATATGTATCCCCTCCTTCGATACAGGAAGTTCTCAAAATGTATTCATTTTGGCAAAAGGCGAACCGCTACCCGTTTTGGTAACACCTATCTATATTCTATCATAGTGACAGCGTTTTGCAAGATGCGACAGACAATGAAACTTTATTTGTTCCTCTTTTTGATCGATTCCACGGGGCGGGAATATGTTTGCTACAGTATTTGGGTTTGTCTGAAAGCGGCTCTGTGCTGGCTTTCGGTTAATCCCATGGATATGGCAAAAAGCATAAAGCCTTATGGAGCAGCAGTTTTTAGGATTTGGTAAGATGCGGTAAAATTACCTTGACGAATCTGGATGGAGATTTTATACTTTGTTTATAAATTTATTTTAAGAAGGGAGAAATTGATATGGCAAGAGGTTTTAGGCGGATGCTGTCCAGGGCTGTGAGTCTGGTTGCAGCGGCATCTATGGTTGTGTCATCCAATTGTTTTGTGATGGCCGCAGAGAGCGGGACTTTGGAAGAAAACCCGAATTTTCTAGGGAGGGGGGGATGTATGTTCTGACTGGGACGGCTTGAAGGAAGACGTTCCGGAAGAGCTGGCCGTATGGGATACGGAGAGCCTGCCGATAGAAGAAGATACGGAAACGGAGACGGAGCCTATGCCGGATGAGGCCGATGCGGCGGCAGAGGATTTGAGGACGCAGGCGGAGCTGATTGAGGACGCGGAAAGCGGGATCATGCCGCTGGCGGATACGCAGTCGGAAGGATATACGTATACGGTTTCCGGGAAAATGCGACGATTACGAAATATACGGGAAGCGCTACCAGCGTCATTATACCGGATAGCCTGGATGGGTATACGGTTACGGCGATTGGAAACAATGCGTTTAAAGGGAATGAAGCATTGTTTTCTGTGATTATCTCAAATATGGTTTCGAGTATCGGATCAAGTGCATTTGAGGGCTGTACGTCGCTGGCAGGTGTGGCGATACGGTATAACAATGATGAAGAGCATACGATAACGATAGGGGCTGGTGCATTTCGAGGTTGTACCAGCTTAATTAGCGTGGATATGTCGGGGAATGTGACGTCGATTGGGGATAGGGCATTTTCGGGGTGCAGCTCACTGACGAAGCTGCCGCTGCCGGAGAGCCTGCAGAGCATGGGATACCTGATGATAGAAGGGACGGGGATTACGAGCATCACGGTGCCGAAGAATGTGAGGGAGGCGCACTCGAATAATGGAAATGGCCCGCTGGCGAATGTAAAAGCCCTGACGGAGGTCATATTCGAGGACGGGATGAAGGCGATCCCGGCGTATATGTGCGCAGTGGACAGCGGTATAAGGAGCTACCTGAAAAAAGCAGTAATCCCAGCCAGTGTGACATCTATAGGGAATTATGCATTTTTAAACTGCAACGACCTCACCATCTACGGCTACATAGGCTCCTACGCCGAAACCTACGCCAAAGCAAACAACATCCCGTTTGTCCCCATCAACGGCAACAGCCACACCACAGAGACCGGCCACACAGGAACCGAGGTCCGCAATGCACGCGCAGCTACCTGTACTGCAGCCGGTTACACCGGCGACATCTACTGTGCGGAATGCGGCCTGCTATTGGAAAACGGGACAGAGATTCCAAAGATCGATCACATAACCGAGCTTCGCAACGCTAAAGAAGCGACCTGTACCGAACCCGGAAGCAAGAGCCGCCATTGCCAGCGGTGCAATGCCAAAACCGATATCCAGGAAATTGAAAAAACCGATCACAGATGGAATACAGGCGTAGTCGTTGAGGAAGCTTCCTGCACCAAAGGAGGCAAAAAGCGGTATGCCTGCATTGCCTGCAGGGAGATCAAAACGGAGAAAATAGAACCGGCCGGGCACAAAGAGGCCATAGACGCCGCACAGGAACCGACCTGTACCGAAGCGGGCTTAACCGAAGGAAGCCATTGCACCGTCTGCCAGGAAATTTTAATCCCCCAGGAAACTATCCCGGCAAACGGCCATACATTTGGCGAATGGGAGACGGTAAAATCCCCGGGCTGCGCGGAAAAGGGCAGCAGGCAGAGGAAGTGCCTGGCATGCGGCTAGACGGAAACGGAAGAAACGGACGCAAGCGGCCATGACTGGGACGAGGAATATACCATCGACCAGGCGGCAACCTGTACATCGGAGGGAAGCGCGTCCATCCATTGCAAAAAATGTGAAATGGTCCGTGACAGTGTGATCATCCAGAAAACAGCCCATAAATGGGATGCAGGTACCGTTACCACACCGGCGACAGTTCCCGGAGTCCGGACCTTTACCTGTACCTCCTGCCAGACCACCCGGACGGAACCCATACCCGCAACCGGAGGAGCGGGCCAGGAACCGGGCACAGGAGTTCAGAACCCGGGCGGCAGTACATCGGTACAGGATGCCCCGGTTGCCGGCCAAACCTTAGCCGACCGCAAAACAAAGCTTGTATACGTCATCGTAGAGCAGGGCAAGGCAGTTTGGGTAAAGCGTGCGGCAAACAAAAAGATCACCGCCGCAAAGATCCCGGCTTCCGTTACATTGAAGGGCATTACGTATAAAGTAACCGGAATCTCCGCAAATGCCTTCAAGGGAATCCATAAAAATGCAGCCATCAAAGTGCCGAAAAAGAAAAAAGCAGAGTATACCAAGCTTTTGAAAGCGAAAGGAATTGGTAAAAAAGTAAAGGTGAAATAGCGGACTCTTTAAACAGGAAGACGGCGCCTTATTCCAGGCGCCGTCCCTTCTGTTTTGGACAAAAGTTACTTTTCACGGGGTGGGTAAATGATTGCCATGGGTAGGGGGTTATTCAATAGCGACGCTTAAGTCCGCTTCCTTCAGATCCTCCGGCACGCTTCCGCTCGTAAAAAACGCAGCGGTGCTAAGCGTGTGACGATTGCAGGCAATCGCCACGCGCTAAGAACCGGCGTTTTTTAAAGGCCTGCGGATCCGAAGGAAGCGGACTTAAGCTGGTGATCGATAAAACCCATAAATACGGCGAAGAGCATCCAACTGCAAATGCCTGAATTTCACAACCGTTCCGGTACATCTGCCGTTACAGATATCGGGCCATAATAATACATATAGAAACTGCTGCGCAATAAAGCAGTATGCGCTTTGCCGCAGCTCATCGGTTCAGCCAATGGATTTGTGCAGCAGCTTTTCATGATCCGACATCTGTAACAGCAGATACACCTGAAAGCTTGTGAAATACAGTTCTTTGCAGGAGGGAGACAGTATTTGCCGAAAACCAGCCCGGAGCAGAATTCCCTTACGTCCTCTGACCTTTAAAAAACGCCGGTCCTTAGCGTGTGGCGATTGCCTGCAATCGTCACACGCCAAGATCCGCTGCGTTTTTTATGAGCGGAAGCGCGTCAGAGGACGTAAGGGAATTCTGCTCTGGGCGTGACTTTTAGAAAAACTCTTTCCCCACTCCATGAAAAGTAACGAAAAAAATGGTAAAGTTCAGCCTACGGCTTCGCTGTTACAGAATCCGGCCTATTAAAGTTTGCCTTACGGCAAAGAGGCCGGATTCCTAGCTGTTCTGCTTTACTGGCTGCTAACTGCGCAGCAAGTACCCTCGCTTGGCTGGGGCAAACCCTGCGCAGTTGCAGGCTGAACTGTTACAAAAGCTGAAAAAAAAGAAGACATAACTGCTTATGTCTTCCATAAATGCCGGCAGCGGGACTTGAACCCGCACGTTGTTGCCAACAACAGATTTTGAGTCTGCCTCGTCTGCCAATTCCGACACGCCGGCATTTTGTTCAGCTATGACCGAACAAATGATATGATAGCATAATTTGAGGTAAAATGCAAGCAGTTTTTAGATTTTTTTACGCAGGCTGATTTCCCTGGGATCAAGTAGACATACCCCTTACGGGGTATGCCCCTCACAGAACCCGGCGTGCGGCTTTCCCGCACCGGTCACTTTACAAAACGAATGTTTCAACAACTATCTTGCGTACACGTTTACATAAATTCTTGGCCTTGCTAATGGATATTCTTTTAGCATGTCATTGAATCCCTCCCAGCTGCAGCTTTTCTTCTAGCTCCTTCGGTTCAGCCAATGGATTTGTGCAGCAACTTTTCATAATCCGATGTCTGTAACAGCAGATCATGAAAAGCTACCGTACAATGCAGTTGGATGCTCTTCACCGTATTCATAGGCTTAAGCGTCGCTATCGAATCATCCCCCTAAAAACCTACGACAATCATTTCTCCATCCCATGAAAAGCAATCAGGATAACAGCTGTCTGAACTGTTACGATTACGCATATGGAATCCGGTGAGAAAGCAAAAGTGGAGTATCCGCTGGATGAAGAAAAGTTTCCCACAAGAAAATATCTATCGTTCAATATGTATCCCTGTATACCTAAAACATTTGCAGAATTAAATAGTTTCTTTTTGCACTCGGTCTGAGCATATTGTCAAACTCCCCATAAACATCCCAAAAATCCACTAATTCCTGTGTCATCTGCCTTGACAGTTTCCTCGTTTGTTTCCCGTTGATAAAAAAGCTGCCGATTAGCCCTCTGGCGCAGGGATATGCGCCCATTCTCTTTCGTATTTCATCATTGCATTTTTCCAATGCTCTTAACACTGCCCGACGTGAAAAATCCCCATTCAAATTCTCCAAAAATAATTCAGACAAATACGTATTTTTCTTCTTGTCCACGGTTCACCCTCCTTAAAACTAATTTATTTTTGTTGGGGTTCCGAACATGGAACCTTTCGACAACTAAATATTACTGCAATAATAAAAGAAAATCAAGAGAAAGAGTTCGACGGATTATGATAAAGTTTGACAAACTTTGGGAAACGGCTAAAGCGAAAGGGATTTCAAATACTGCTCTCCACGAAAAATACAATATCAGTAAAGCGCAGCTTTCCAGGTTGCGCCACAACGAAGGGGTGACCACTTGTACGGTTGACCGCCTTTGCAATCTTCTGGAATGTGATATTTCCGACATCATGGAACATATACCAGACG
>CANDKL010000105.1 GCA_947385255.1 uncultured Roseburia sp.
AAAATAACGTCGCCGTCTGAAAGCCTGTCCCCGTCCACATAATAGCTGTATTCTGTGGAAAAATAAACCGTCTGCACGGCAAAGGAATCCTCGGTATTGCCGTTTTTGTCTGTTTTTCGTACGATAACACCTTCATCATTGGAATTGTTTCCTTTTTGGAAATATTCCATTGGAACCGTATAAAATTCCTTTGTTGTGATCGCCGAATTTGGAATTTTAAGCCCGGATTCCTCCTGCAGCAAAAGCTCAATCTCCACAAAACGGTCTGCCGCAAAGCGTATCATGGAATTTGAAAGCTCCAGAATCAAAAAACTAGAGCCGTCCTTTTGCTGGATGGCAGCGGATGCACGGGCAGCTGTGCCGTCCTTTTTAAATCGAATGCGGACTGCCGAGGTATCCTGAAGCCGCTTTGCGGTATCGCTGTCCACGGGAACGGCCAGCTGCCAGCTTTCACTTGTAATCAGCTTATATGCGGCCTCTCCGGCGGAAACAGAGCTATTTTCCTTCAAATTGTTCTTTTTGTAAGCGGATTCGTCAAACAGTTCCGGCGTAAGGCTCTCTGCCGTAACGGCCTCGTAGCCATCGGTATAATATACAACGACGCCGGCTTTGCCGGCTGTTACTGTGTGAAAGGAAGTGCTGCCCTGCGCTGCCGTTACCGAGTCCAGAACAGAGGTCAGCGCCTCCATGCTCATAACCTCCGAAAGCTCCGCATTCAAATCCGATTTAAATGTATATACCTCGTAAAAGGATTCCGGACGGTATCCGTCGGAATACCCGAAAATTTTATTTTGAAGCCCGTCCATGCTTTCCGCATCTAAAGAAGAGGTGTCCTGGCTGGCCGCGTTGATCTGCTTTGCAATGGCGCCGTCAGAGTCGATACTGCAGACCAGATCGCCGGCTCCGGCCTTGGAGGCGTCCTTTATGTAATAATTAATGGCTCCGGTGTATTCGCTTGTTACAATTTCCTCTTTGCGCAGGGCAAGGCCGGTATAGGTATTGTCTACGGCGATGCTTCCGGGAATCACCTCATAAACCGAAATACGCACAGAGGTAAAATAAGAATACACATAAAACATCACGTAAAAAAATATAATTCCGAATATCACCAGACCGATGTTCATATGAAACGGCCTCCGGTAACGAACGACTTTTTTGTTTTTTGCCACGACTCTACCGCCTTTTTATTTTAGTCTTAAATGATATTTTAGCATTTTTAAAGCAAGAAAACAATCCGTTTTGAATAAGACGAAAAAAAATTGGAATACTAAGCAAAAAGGAGGTATTGATTTATGGGTTCAAAGGCTTTGGATTATACATTATTGACAATCGTCATCATCGGTGCGGTCAACTGGGGACTGATCGGATTTTTCCGGTTTGATCTGGTCGCATTTTTATTCGGGAATATGACCTGGCTCTCTCGGATTATCTATGCACTGGTAGGAATCGGAGGTCTGTATCTGTTAAGCGTATACGGCAGAATCCGCGGAATTGAACAGGCATAGCCTGATAAAAAGCCTTCAGGACTGCGTGTATCACAATCCTGAAGGCTTATGAAATTTGTATATTTACAGGGAAAGAATCACCTTTGCCTTTGCGCATTCCGGAAGATCGGCTTCGTTCCTGGAAACGCTTAAGACGGCTTTTACATGATATTTTTCACTGATAATGTCTAACTTTTCAATCGCATGAGGAATTTCTTCGTCCTTCATGTTCGCGATTGTGAGGAAGCTGTCCAGATACAATTCCTCCAAATCGTTATCCTGTGATACAATTCCGCAAATAAAACCCATAAATTCATCGCAATTTGTAATCGGATAATCCTTTACGTTAACAAGGCGGACCTTGTTGCTTAATTCGTACATATGCTTCTGACTCTTGTCAAGATATACAATATTGCCGTTGGCTGCCTGAACTGCGGCATTTGCCTTTTCTAATAGATACTTTGTTTTTCCCTTTCCCTTTTCACCTGCAATAATTTGAACCATGGCTATCTCCTCCTGTTTTCTGTCTATTTAAGGAATATCTCAATTCCTCTATAAGCTCTATTATATTAGTAATTGCATGAAAATTCAACCTTAAATCCTATAATCTGCCGCTTTTTTGTAACAGTTCAGCTTTATCCGGCAAATCCGCGCAGCAGCTCATTCATATAATAATACAGATTATTCCGGCAGTCTGCCTTCATAATAATGGATACAATCTGCTCTCCTGCTTTATTTTCGCTCAAAAGAACCAGACAGTAGCCGGCAGCATTTGTTGTCCCGGTTTTTCCGCCGATTACCGTAATGCCCGAGGGAGTATCCTCTGTTCCCAACAGGTATTTATTGGTAGAGGCCCATACCTGCTGTACCGGCATACCGGCAGCGTCCAGATAATCTACCGTATATTCCTGCGTGTGAATCAGGTCTACAAAAGCTTCGTTTTGAATGGCAGCCTGGAACAGCAGATACAGATCATATACCGTAGTATAATGATCGTCATCGTGCAGCCCGTTCGGGTTGACAAAATGGGAATCTACAGCTCCTAATGCCTTCGCCTCCTGGTTCATTAAATCGGTAAAGGCTTCTACACTGCCGGATAGGCCTTCGGCTATGGCAATGGCGGCATCGTTGCCGCTCTGCATCATAAGGCCGTAGAGAAGCTGGTGCAGCGTCATCTGATCGCCTTCTTTCAAATGGCAGACCGAGGAATCGCTTGCCTGATCGGCTGCCTGATGGCTGACCGTGTATACGGCGTTCAAATCTCCGTATTTCAATGCCAGATAGGCGGTCAGTATTTTGGTCGTGCTTGCCGGATAAACCCGTTCATAGAGATTCTGCGCATAAGGTACCTCTTTGGATGCCAGATTGAATACACCGGCGGCCTCGGCCACATAAGAGGAGGCGCTTTCATTGGTATTTGCCCCCTCCGCCACACAGTAGTCTGACGCGAAAAAAGGCGCCGTATCCTGCATGGAGGTATCGTCTGACGATATCAGATGGTATTTTTTGGAGGTATCGTAAATATGGTATGCATTGGAAAAGGTGACCTCCTGTAAAGCCTGGCCGCATCCGGACGCTAAGAGCACACAGGCGGTAAAAAGCAATGCCATACGTTTTTTATTTGTACAGTTCACGCCACTCTAAATCCCCTCTGTCTAATGATTTAATCAGTAATTCCGCGGTGGACAGATTTGTAGCCAGCGGAATGTTGTGCGTATCGCACAGCCGTACAACGCTGTCTACATCCGGCTCGTGAGACTTTGGCGTCAGCGGATCGCGCAAAAAGATCACCAGATCGATTTCATTGTGCTCAATCTGTGCGCCAAGCTGCTGTGAGCCGCCTAAATGCCCTGCCAGATATTTATGAATCGTAAGGTTCGTCACCTCTTCGATTAGGCGTCCTGTTGTTCCGGTTGCATACAAATCGTTTTTACAAAGTATTCCGCGGTAGGCAATGCAGAAATTCTGCATCAGCTTCTTTTTGGAATCATGTGCAATTAATCCAATGTTCATGTTATTATGTCGTCCTCCCTTCAGTATTTTCTGGGCTGTAATCCCACGTTCAGGACAAATCCAATTCCCATAAACAGGGAAACCAGTGATGTCAGGCCGTAGCTGACGAACGGAAGCGTCAGTCCGGTGTTCGGCATTAAGCCGGTTGTAACGCATATATTTACAAAGGCCTGGAAGCCGATTAAGGATGCCATGCCGCAGCATATGAGCCTTCCGGCAAGATCCTTGGCTTTCCTTGCCATAAATATACATTCCAGAACAATTAAAAGCAATAAAACGATTACGGCGACTGCGCCTACAAACCCTAACTCCTCTCCCACAATGGAAAAGATGAAATCGGTCTGCGGCTCCGATATGAAATTGCCGTTTTTGACGGATGTAATCTGGCTGTTATTGAGTCCCTTGCCAAGCAGCTGGCCGGAGCCGATTGCCATTTTGGAATTTAGCTGCTGGTATGCCGCATCGGCGTATTTTTCCGGCTGCAGCCATGCCATAATGCGTTTGTACTGGTACGGATCCAAAATTTTCTGATCCGGCTGCAAAATCATACTGATAAAGATGATGACAGCCGGAATGCTGACTGCAAGGACGCCGAATACAATTTTATAGCTGAGCCCTGCAATGAACAAAAGAGAAACAAACACCAGCGCCGTTACGATTGTCGTGGACAAATCCGGCTGTATCTTAATCAGAACCAGCGGAATCCCCGCTAATACAAAAGACATAGCCAGTATTTTTAACGTATTTAAATTTTCCTGATATTTCATAAAGAAATATGCGTAAAACAAAATAATAATAATTTTAGAAAGCTCGGAGGGCTGAAACCGAACGCCTGCAATGCTGATCCAACGGGTAGAGCCCTTGGTATGTTCTCCCATAAGTTTTACAAGCAAAAGCAGCCCAATGTTAAAAATGTAAAACAGCCAGCTAAAACGCAGGATAAAGGAATAGTCCAGCAGAGAAATCACGATCATAGCAGCGAGACCCAAAAACAGTCCTAATATCTGCTTGTCCTGCACGGATTCCCTGGCGCTCCCAATTACTAAGATTCCAATTATCGTTAAGGTAACCACATAAAAAACCAGTCTGAAATTGTAGCTTCTAAGCTTATATTGTTTTAGCATAAAATAACCTGCCCTTTTATTTTCCGGAAGTAAGGTGCATTCCTTTGATTGGAATATTGGCATACAATGCGGGCACCTTTCCGTTATCCGTCTCGGATTCTGTCTGTGTAATCTGAATGTCAAGCCCCTCTGAATCAATTTCCATATATTTGGAAATCACATTTATAATATCGTTTTTTATCTTCTCCATAATTTCCGGCGAACAATTCGCACGGTCAGATACCAGGACCAGTTTCAGGCGGTCTCTCGCAACATCGCCGGAGTTTTTTCTTCTAAAAAAGTCAACGAATGACATTGAATCCTCCTTTAATCTCATTTAAACAAACCTGCTAACCTGGCAAATACCCCTGATTTTTTCTGTAAATCCAAAAATGGGACATCCTCCCCTGCAATACGCTTACAGATATTTGAAAAAGCCCTTCCGGCCATTGCATCCGAACCGACAAGCGGCTCTCCCTGGTTGGTGGAAATGACAATCTGTTCGTCGTCCGGCACAACGCCAATCAAATTAATGGATAAAATTTCACATACATCCTCTACCGTCATCATGTCTCCGCGCTTTACCATATCCATACGCAGGCGGTTGACAATCAGCTGAATTTTCTTGATTTCGTTTGCCTCCAGCAGGCCGATAATCCGGTCTGCGTCACGGATGGCGGACACCTCCGGAGTTGTAACGACAACGGCGCGGTCCGCACCTGCAATCGCATTCTGAAAGCCCTGCTCAATCCCTGCCGGGCAGTCTAAGAGTATGTAATCAAATTCCTCCCGCAGCTCGTCTGTAAGCTTTTTCATCTGCTCCGGTGATACGGCGGATTTGTCTCTTGTCTGTGCAGACGGCAGAAGCGCCAGGTTCGGATATTTCTTATCCTTGATCAGCGCCTGCTTAATCCGGCAGTTGCCTTCAATCACATCTACCAGATTATATACGATCCGGTTTTCTAATCCCATGACAACATCCAGGTTCCGAAGTCCGATATCTGTATCAATCAATACTACCTTCTTGTTTAACTGTGCCAGGCCAGTTCCCACATTGGCGGTTGTCGTTGTTTTGCCAACGCCTCCTTTACCAGATGTAATTACAATTACTTCACTCATGATTTAAACCCTCCTGAAATTTATATATTATTAAACGTGTTTTTCGTAATTGGCTCAATTAGAATATGACCATCTGATACTGTGGCAATCTGTGGTTCCGCTGCCACTCTCTTACGCTCCCGGATGGAAGCAAGAATGCCCTTGTCTTCGCTTCGGCCAATGATGCTTCCAATCTTTATCTGTACGGGATTCATATCCAGCGCTACGACGAAGCATCCTTCGTTGCCGGATGCCCCGGCGTAGGCAATTCCCTTTAACGCGCCCAAAATTACAATATTCCCTATGGAAATAATTTTGGCGCCGGGATTGACGTCGCCGATAATGATAATGCTTGTCTCACATTCCAGCACCTGGCCGGAGCGAAGCGTGCCTTTGTAGAATTTGCCTGTATTTTCGGACTCTGCCGCCAGATACTGCTCTACCTTCTGCTTGGTGTACTGCTCGCGTATTTCATCATTGTCAATCACACATATAATGTGGATGCTTGTATTCTGGGATATGGTATCTATAATCCGGTATTCCTCCTCATCGGATAATTCCCTTCCGGCAAAAGAGATTGCCACATGGGCATTCTGGAAAAACTTTTCAGAGCCCAGGAATTTGTCTAAAATACACCCTAAAAGCTCTTCAAAAGGAAGAACGGGATCCAAAATAAGATTTATGCCATATTTATTACTTTTTATAATCACCGGCTGCGACATATAACCCTCCTGTCTCTTAATCCGTAACTGTGTTCGAGCTTCCGTTGACGTCCTTGGCCTGTCCGTTGATCAGATCCTGGGCATCTGTCACTTTAAAATAATAGGCCAGAATGTCCTTCGACACATCTGCCGCATTGTGTGAGGTATACCCGTATGCAATTCGGGTCGCAATGGAAATCTGCGGATTTTCAAAGGGTGCAAATCCGACAAACAGCGCGTGGTTCGGCCGGTTGACAACCTGCTGTGCCGTACCCGTTTTACCGGCTGCTACAATCGGAAAATCCTTAAAGCAGTCTAAGTTCTCTACAACCATGCGCATACCCGAATGGATCGCGTCCCACTGCGCGGGATTCAGTACGTCAATTTGGTTCTTTACTGCAGGGGCAAAGGATTCCAGGACATTTTCTTCGGAATCCTGAATCTCCTTTAACAGCGTTTCCTGATATACGGTTCCTTTATTCGCAACAGCAGTGACATATCTGGCAAGCTGTGTTGTGGTATAGTTGTTGTTGCTCTGCCCGATGGCTGCCGTAATCGGATACTCATCTGCTACCTGCGGCGCATTCTCCGGTATCTCAATCCCCGTCGTTTCATTTAACCCAAACATAGCGGCGTATTTCTGGATGGCGGCGGTACCCTTTTTCTCATTGTAAACATTGTTATTCAGACTTAAGCGATAGCCTGTTTCGTAAAAATAATAGTTGCACGAATCGCGGATGGCCTCCGAAAGATTGATTAACCCATGGCTGGAGGGATTGATCCAGCAGGTCGGCCCCTTTTCCTCCAGGCGTGTAAACCGCCCCTCATCCAGGATCTGCGTCGTCGTGTCAATCACGGACTCTGAAAGACCTGCCGTGGAGGTTACAATCTTAAAGGTGGAGCCCGGCGCCGTCCGTTCCTGCGTAGCATGGTTTAACATCGGATAGGACAAATCCTCCCGCAGACTGTTGAAATATTTGGAATCGACCGTATTGGCCAGCCGGTTATTGTCAAAGGACGGATAAGAAACCAGAGCTAAAAGCTCCCCTGTTTTCACGTCGGTAATCACACACGAGCCGCTGCAGGGATCCAGCGCAAGCTGTGCCGGCGTAATTTCAAGGCTTTTGATCCGCGCCTTGATAAAATTGTATGCCGATACGCTGCCGTTTGTCAGCGCGGCAATCTGCTCCTCGTTGTATGCCAGCACCTTTTGATCGTATAAAATCAGACAGAGCTGCGTTCCGCTGATGAGATTCTGCCGGATCATATATTTGTACATGATTTTCGCAAAATCCCGGTCTTCGGTTAAAGAGCTTTTGATATATTCCAGCAGTGCGGAATAGATCTCGTTGGAATCGGAGTATTTCTCGTCAATGGAAAACTGCGTGATATCAATCCAGTTCATGGAAATGGCATAATTCAGGTAGTCCTTTAAGCTGACGTCCCCGTTTGCCCACTGAATATACAGCGCATCCTCCTTGTTAATCCGATCCTGTACCAAAATATTCTGATCCTTTAGCATCTTGATGATATAAGTAATATAATCCTCTGTCTCACTTTCCAAATCCCCGAACAAAGCGGCGGCCTCCGAGGTAAGCTCTGTCTGGATCGCGTCCAGCACGGAGGACTGCTTTGCAAGAAACGCCGCGTAGACCTCCTGTTCCGTTGCACTGGCATTTTTTTTGGAAAAATGATCCATATTCAGCACGTTGTTGTTCAGCAGCGCAAAATATACGTCGTCAATCGGGATGATAACGTCAGACGCCCGGGTAATGGAGGAGGAATCGTAATTCTTGACATTCTTAATGGAGTCGTATACGATACCTGCAATTTCCTGCTCCAGCAGATCATAGACTGCCTTGGTCAAATCAGAATCAATGGACAGCCAGACATTTTCTCCAACCTCCGGTTCAATACGCTCCTTGGTATCAATGACCTTGCCCAGATTGTCCACGTATACAACCTCAGTGCCCTTCTTTCCGCGGAGCTGTCCGTCTAAGTACTGCTCAATCCCTGCCTTGCCGACCACATCCGTCAGCGAATATTCGTCGCTTTCCTTGGATAAGCTGTCGTATTCCTCCTGGGAAATGATACCGGTATAGCCGATAATCTGGGCAAAATATTTGCTGTCCACATATCTGCGTACGGTTGTATCCGCTACCTCTACCCCCTGGAACTGATCTGCATTTTCGCTGACGTAGGCGATGACCTCCTCTTCTACATTGGAGGCGATCGTTGTGGAAATATATTTCTGGTAGCTGTTTTCAGACATCGCATACCGGATTACGGTAATCCGGTACGCCAAATCGCCGGTATAATTCCCGGCTATACCGAATTTCGCCTCTGACTGGAGGTATTCCATTACCTGATCGGCCGTCGCCTTGCCCTCATGGTAGCCGAGCTTTTTGTTGTAGGCCAGGTCGTCTATCAGACGCCGGCCATAGACGTCGGCCAGAAAGCGCTGCAGCGTGTTTCCTTCTACATTATAGGAATAACTGCCATCCTCTGTCCTGCTGATCTCGAAGGTATTGTCAATGGCATTGCCATATTCATCTAATTTCGTAAAAATCTGTTCTAATATCTGGTTCAGAGTATTGTTTTTTTCTTCCTGAGATTCATAGCTTCCATTGTCTTCAATCGTAATGGAATAGGCAAGCTCATTATAGGCTAACAGCTTACCGTTCCTGTCGTAAATGTTGCCGCGGGTGCTTTTTAATTCCCGTTCCTTTTCGATCTTTAAGGTGTAGTTGTCTAAGTATTCCTCTCCGTTTACAATCTGGAGCAGAAACACCTGCTGGATCAGTACCCCAAACAAAAACAGCATAACAGCCGACAGTACAAATAATCTGGATTTGAAAAAACTGATTAAAAATTCTTTTATTGTATCAAACAATTTTACCTGTGCTCCTTTTTTCTGATCGTTCCAGCTTCTGGTTGATTTGCAGTAATATAAAATACAGAAAGACCGTTACCAAAATGGTGTATACCCATTCCGGGATAATAATATGCAGCAAATAGTATTGGAATGCAAAGCGGCCGCGCAGCAAAAACTGAACCAGATATACAAATATGCTGCACACCAGATCGCTG
>CANDKL010000106.1 GCA_947385255.1 uncultured Roseburia sp.
TGGGAGGCGTTCACCTCCTGGATGATGCAGTTTAAATCGGGTGCAGGGGCGCTGCTGTCCGCTGCAAGCAGCAGCACCTCATGAATACTGCTTGGCAGGATATACAGATCGGCTTCCAGCAGATCTGCAAAATAGGCAAGCACCTTTGGATACAAAACAGCAGCTGCGCCATAGTATTTTTCCGTATTGGTTAAAACATAAAGCGTCGGCGCCGGACGCCGGTCTGTACAAAGCTCCGAACAGATGCTCTCCGGGCATGCCTCCATTAAAACATCCTCTAAGCTTTTTAAATCATAAGGGAGCAGTATGGGGGTGTTTTTAACAGCGAGCTCATACAGGGCGTCTGCGGTGATATTCCAGAAGTCCAGATGGTGATTGTGGATCAAAATAGCGGCATTGCCGTTGGTGGTATCGGATAAGAAGCAGCAGAAGACGACAGCTAAGTCCAGAAAACGAAAGTGAGGAACATCCTCTAAAAGCTCCGTGTTCTTTTGGTAATTAATCAGCTTGTAGATGATATGGTATTTGATCTTGTGATAGTCGGTGAAAAAAGAAAGATCCATACTCTCAGCAGGCAGGTTGTTCTGATAGGATGCGATAATATCGTCTAAAACGAAGGAAAACGGCTTCCCGGACAAATAGTCCTCATAATAATAGTTCAGGTAAATCGTAGGGGTAATATTGACGGTGCCGTCCTCAATCATCAGTCCGTCCAGCTGAATATTGTTGTTTTTCCGGATGGAATGTAAGGATACGTCTACCTCGTTTCCGAAATATTCCCGGATCGAGGTCAGTGTGGATGATTTGAAATTTTCATAATTCATGTGATAACTCCTTTTTCGTAAACAGGGGATCTATACTTGAATCAGATATCAGACACACATATCAGAAAATGAATAAGAAAAGAAAAAAGATAAAACCCACACGAGAGATTCTCATGTGGGTTTTACTGTAACACGTTTTCTGCAAAAAAGCAAGTCTTAATTTGATTTTAATTCCTTCCAGAGCCGGTTGTAAAGATCGGTTCCCGCTTCATCCAGGCTTACAAACACCTCACAGTTGTCAAGCGTTTTCTGTGTGGGGAAAATGGTGGTGTCGCTTTTGGTTTCCTCATCCAGATTTTCATAGACGGCCGTATTCGGCGTTGCATAATAGACGTAGTCGAAATTCATACGCGCAATGTCCTCCCGGCAGAGGAAATCCAAAAACTTTTCCGCATTTTCCTGGCTCTTACAGGTTTTTGGGATGAACCAGGAGTCAATCCACAGGTTCGATCCCTCTCCCGGCACCGTATAGGCAAGGTTGTCGGCTAAGGACTGTGCATAGGCGGCTTCGCCGGAATAGGCGACGGCAAGAGAGGCATTTGCCGCGGCCATTTCATCTCCGGTTTCATCCACAAAATAAGCATAAATGAGCGGCTTCTGTTCCAGAAGCATCTGCAATGCTTCGTTCAGCTCCCCTTCATCCGTGGTATTTAAGGAGTAGCCCAGACGCTTTAGGGGGACTAAAAAGCAGTCGCGCACGCTGTTTTCCATAATGATTTTGCCCTCGTATTTACTGTCCCAGAGCACATCCCAGCTTTCGGTTTCCGCATCGTTTACTTCATCCGTGTTGTAGAGAATGCCTACCGTACCATAGAAAAAGGGAAGCGTATATTTGTGCTCGGGATCGTAGGAGACGGCAGCGTCTATAATCGCCGGATCGATGTTTTTATAGCCCGGGATATTGTCAAAATTCATTTCAAGAACCTCGCCCTCGTCGATTAGCTTCTGTACCATATATTCGGAGGTACAGAGCAGATCATAGTTAATGGAGCCGGCCTTGTATTTGGTGTACATTTCCTCCGGGCTTTCGTACTCCTCATATTCGACCTTGATACCGGTTTCCTCTTCAAACAGCTTTAAGGCCTCCGGATCAAAATATTTTCCGTAATTTAAAACGGTTAAAACCTCCGTGCTCTCGTCATTGCCGCCGCAGCCGGCGAGGGAGGCGGCCAGTAACAGCGGTACGGCGGCGAATAAAAATTTTCGTTTCATGTTGGATCTCCTTTTTTAATTATTGATATCGTTTTTGCGTGCAGAACGGAAATTCATCAGCAAAAGCAAAAGCAGCGCAATGCCAAACAGCAGTGTGGAGAGCGCGTACATTTCCGGACGGATGCCCTTGCGCAGCTCCGTATAAAGCATGGTGGACAGGGTGTTTACACCGGCGCCCTTTGTAAAATAGGTAATGGAAAAGTCGTCAAGCGACATGGTGACCGCCATCAGAAAGCCGGAAAACACGCCGGGCAAAATGTCCGGCCAGACAATTTTATAAAAAGCGTAAAGCGGTGTCGCGCCTAAGTCAAGCGCTGCTTCATACGCCGATTTGCTGGTGGCATTGAGCTTTGGCAGCACGTTTAAAATGACGTAGGGAATGTCAAACGTCAGGTGCGCGATGAGCACCGTGGAAAAGCCCAGCTTCGTAAAACGCACAAACAAAAGCATCATAGAAATACCCGTGACAATATCCGCATTTAAAAGCGGGATATTCGTCGCGCCCAAAAGAATGGCGCGGCCCCTTCTGCGCATCGCTTGAATGCCGATTGCGGCAAGCGTTCCGATAATGGTAGCCAGAATGGAGGCGATAAGCGTTATCTGGATTGTCGTGGTAAAAGCGTTCATAATTGCCGTATTCCGGAACATGGAAAGGTACCATTTTCCGGTAAAGCCGCCCCAGGCAACCCTGGACTTGGAATCATTAAAGGACAAAATAATCAGTACCAGGATCGGAAAATATAAAAACAGAAAAATAACGGATAAATAAATCCGGCTGACCGTCTTTTTTACCATACTGCAGTTCCCTCCCCGTCCGCGCCGCGCACGTTCATAAACGCCATGCTGGCAATGACAAATCCCATCAGGACAATGGACAGGCCGCTGCCCATATTCCAGTCCATACTCTGCATAAATTCCTGCTCAATGACGTTCCCAATCAGAAGTACCTTGCCGCCGCCTAACAAATCAGAGATAACAAACGAGGTCAGCGCCGGCACGAATACCATGACAATACCGCTGAGTACGCCCGTGACAGTGAGCGGCAGGATGATTTTGACAAAGACCTGAAGGGAGTTCGCCCCCAGATCCCTCGCCGCATCTATGATGTCTCTTCCAATCCGGCTCATCGCATTGTAAATCGGCAGGATCATAAAAGGCAGAAAATCGTATACCATTCCGAATACAACCGCCGAGGGCGTATTCAATAGCTGCAGCTTCGGCAGGCCGAGGCTGTCTAAAAGCGTATTAAAAATGCCGTTGTTCGAAAGCAGAAGCTGCCAGGCCAAAATGCGGAGCATAAAATTCATCCACATAGGAAGTACAAAAATAAATACCACAAAGCTCTGCCGCTTTAAATGCATCCCGTTTAAAATCATGGCGAGGGGATAGGAGAGCAGCAGGCAGATCCCGGTGCATATAAGAGCCAGCTTTAAGGAAAGCAGAAGCGCTTTCCTGTGTATGGGCTCTGCAATCGCGATCATATGATGCAGCGTAAAGCTGCCGGAGGAGTCCGTCATGCCGTAAAATAGGATCATCAGGATCGGAAGCAGGATAAATCCAATCATCCATATGATATAAGGGCCGGCTAAAAGCTGGCGTTTCCATTTAGTAGTCACCTGTTTCCACCGCCTTTTCATCACTGGATTCCGGCTTGTTCATAATCTGAATATTAAACGGGATCACCGAAAGCCCCACATGCGTCCCAACCGGGAACATCTTTGTCGTATGTACCAGCCAGTCGTATCCGTTGGCATGTACTTCAATTTCATAGTGGACGCCTTTAAAAATAATGGAAGCTACATTGCCCTCCATAAAGCCGTCCGGCGGATCCGAAAGCTCCACATCCTCCGGCCGTATCACTACGTCAACCGGCTGGCGCTGTCCGAATCCCGTATCCACACAGGGAATTTTCACACCCAGAATTTCAACCAGCTTATCCTCGATCATGATGCCGTCTATGATATTGCTGTCGCCGATAAAATCCGCTACAAATGCATTGCAGGGCTCGTTGTAGATATCCTCCGGCGTACCGATCTGCTGGATATAGCCCTGATTCATAACTACAATAGAGTCTGACATTGTAAGTGCCTCCTCCTGATCGTGCGTAACATAGACAAACGTAATGCCAAGCTCCTCCTTTAACCGGATCAGCTCATACTGCATATCCTGACGAAGCTTTAAATCCAGCGCGCCGAGCGGCTCGTCTAAGAGCAAAACCTTTGGCTCGTTGACAATCGCGCGGGCGATCGCAATCCGCTGCTGCTGGCCGCCGCTTAAGGAATCCACACTCCGCTTTTCATAGCCGTCCAGATTTACAAGCTTTAAGGCGTATTTGATTTTGCTGTCGATATAGGATTTGCTTTTTTTGCTGATTTTTAAGCCGAACGCAATATTTTCCGCAATTGACATATGCGAAAACAGCGCATATTTTTGGAACACCGTATTCAGCTTGCGTTCATTGGGAGGAAGCGACGTAATATCCGATCCGTCAAAAAATACCTGTCCGCTGTCCGGCAGCTCAAATCCTCCCAAAAGCCGCAGCGTCGTTGTCTTGCCGCAGCCGGACGGACCGAGCAGCGTTAAGAATTCATTCTCTTTGATGCGCAGCTCCAAATCGTCGAGCACAAGCGTGCCGTCATAGGATTTGGAGATATGCGACATGTGGATCAGTTCTTTTGCCATTTGCAAAAACTCTCCTTCCTGTAAAATACCAGCCTAAAAGCTGGGGGGAGTCGTAATCCAGAGGATTACGGCATCGTATTTGCCCGGATTCTCCAGATGATGCCTTTTGGTAGAAGGAAATGCAAAGGACTCTCCGGTGTGAAGCGTGTATTTCTGCGTACCGAATACCAGCTTTACCGTACCCTTTAATATGTAGCCGAATTCCTCTCCTTCATGGGGCAGAAGCTCTTCGGAAACACCGCCGGGCTTTAAGGTCAGCCGGATGGGCTCCATGGAATTTTTCTGCGCATTTGGGACGACCCATTCAATGATGTGGTTTTGCCCCTCATTGATTTTTTCAAAATAGTCATCATTTTTAAAAACAATCTGCTCCGGTCCCTGTTCTGCAAAAAATTCGGCCGGGGTTGTGCCGAGGCATTGGATGATGTCTAAAAGCGTACTCACAGAAGGCGTGTTCTGGTTGCGCTCTAGCTGTGAGATAAATCCCTTCGTCAGCTCTGAGCGGTCTGCAAGCTCCTGCTGGGTCAGTCCGTAAAAAACACGAAGCTCCTTCATTCGTTTTCCAATATCCATGCTGCCTCCTTTTGTGCTGTCAATAGTAGATTTTATGTTTACTAATTATAAACAAACTAGGAATATTTTATCGAAAAAAAGAAAAAAGTCAATAGGGTTTTGGAAAATTTCCGAAAAAGTTCGGAAGCATTCGTTTTCCTGTACTCCATTCATGGGAAACTCCCGAAAAATACAGGTTGAAAAACAATATAAAATGTTCTATAATTTAGCTAATTGCGAATTTGTTTCAGAATGGAGGGGTGAAAGTGGCATTTGTAGAGAGCTTTATTATGTACCTGGGTAAGTTCGTATTCTATTTGATTCTGGCAATCTGCGGTATTTTCGCGGGCAAGAAGCTGCGCGACCGCAAGGATGCGAAGACGGCGGCGGAGAATCCGGATGCACAGATAAAAGAATAAACAAAGATACTGGAGGAAACAATTGTGAAACAGAAATTTGGAGTAAATGAGCTGCGCAGGATGTACCTGAAGTTCTTTGAGAGCAAGGACCATCTTGCGATGAAGAGCTTTTCCCTTGTGCCGCACAACGATAAGAGTCTGCTTTTGATCAATGCGGGGATGGCGCCGTTAAAGCCCTATTTTACCGGTCAGGAGATACCGCCGAAAAAGCGGGTGACGACCTGCCAGAAGTGTATCCGTACCGGCGATATCGAGAATGTAGGCAAGACAGCCCGGCATCTGACATTTTTTGAAATGCTCGGGAATTTTTCGTTTGGAGATTATTTTAAAAAAGAAGCGATTGCCTGGTCCTGGGAGTTTTTAACCGAGGTTTTAGGCTTAGAGGAGGAACGTTTGTACCCGTCGATTTACGGGGAGGACGAAGAAGCGTTTGAAATCTGGAACAAGCAAATCGGCATCCCGGCGGAGAAAATTACGCGCTTTTACCGCGACCCTGAGACCGGCAAATGCGACAATTTCTGGGAACATGGCGCAGGGCCGTGCGGGCCTTGTTCCGAGATTTATTACGACCGGGGAGAAAAATACGGCTGCGGCAGCCCGGACTGTAAGGTCGGCTGTGACTGCGACCGTTTTATGGAGGTCTGGAACAACGTATTTACCCAGTTTGACGGCGACGGCAAGGGCGGCTACGAGGAGCTGGAGCAGAAAAATATTGATACGGGCATGGGCTTGGAGCGGCTTGCGGTTGTGATGCAGGATGTGGATTCCGTATTTGATATTGATACGATGAAGGCGATCCGAGATAAAATCTGCGAACTGGCAGGCAAAACGTATCAGACAGATGCGACAGACGATATTTCCATCCGTCTGATTACCGATCATATTCGCTCTGCGGCCTTTATGGTGTCTGACGGCATTATGCCGGGCAACGAAGGACGCGGTTATGTATTGAGAAGGCTGATCCGTCGTGCGGCAAGGCACGGCAGGATGCTTGGCATTGACGGCGTTTTTCTGGCAAGATTAAGCGAAACGGTCATTACCGAGAGCAAGGACGGTTATCCGGAGCTGGAGGAAAAAAAGGATTTTATCTTCCGTGTTTTGACACAGGAAGAAGAAAAGTTTAATAAAACGATCGATCAGGGGCTTGCGATTTTGGCAGAGATGCAAAAGAAAATGGAAGCAAAGGGCGAAAAGACGCTGAATGGAACGGAAGCGTTTAAGCTTTACGATACGTATGGCTTCCCTCTGGATCTGACACAGGAGATTTTAGAAGAAAAGGGCTTTTTCATTGATGAGGCAGGCTTTGCCGCAGCGATGGAGGAGCAGCGGACCAAGGCGCGTAAAGCGCGCAAGGCCACGAATTACATGGGGGCGGACGTGACGGTTTATGAGTCGATCGATCCGTCTGTTACGACGGAGTTTGTCGGCTATGACAATCTTATATATACGTCAGAGGTTACGGTGATGACAACCGAAACGGAACTTACCGAGGCGCTTTCCGACGGAAAAATCGGAACGATTTTTGTAAAACAGACGCCGTTTTATGCGACGATGGGCGGACAGAACGCAGATACCGGAATCATCCGGGCGGACGGCTTTGAGTTTGCGGTAGAGGATACGGTAAAGCTGTTAGGCGGCAAGGTCGGCCATATCGGTAAGGTAATCCAGGGTATGGTCAAAACAGGAGATACGGTAGAGCTCTGCGTCAATGCGGACAGGCGTAAGGCAATCTGCAAAAACCATAGTGCGACGCATCTTCTGCAGAAAGCGCTTCGGGAGGTGCTGGGCAGTCATGTAGAGCAGGCCGGATCCGATGTCAATGCAGATCGTCTGCGCTTTGACTTTTCTCATTTTTCGGCAATGACGGCAGAGGAAATCGCAAGGGTAGAGGATTTGGTCAATGCAAAGGTCGCGGCTGCGCTTCCGGTTGTAACGGAGGAGATGACGTTGGAGGAAGCCAGGAAAACCGGGGCAATGGCGCTCTTTGGCGAAAAATATGGCGAGACGGTGCGCGTGGTGCGCATGGGAGATTTTTCCACCGAGCTGTGCGGCGGTACGCATGTGGACAATACGTCTGCCATTACGGCGTTTAAAATTACGGGCGAGGCCGGCGTTGCAGCGGGAGTCCGCAGGATTGAGGCGCTCACCTCAGATGCGGTATTTGCATATTATGATAGAATAGAAGAGGAGTTGAACAGGGCGGCGGCGCTCTTAAAAGCAAATCCGGCGGAGGTGACGGCGAAGCTTACACATCTGCTTGGTGAAATGAAGGCGCTGCAGAGTGAAAATGAATCCTTAAAGAGCAAGGCGGCGAAGGACGCTTTGGGAGACGTCATGGATCAGGTGACGGAGGTAAAAGGCGTGAAGGTACTTGCGGCAAGGGCAGACGGCGTAGATATGAACGGCCTGCGCGAGTTAGGGGACCAGTTAAAGGAGAAATTAGGCGAAGGCGTTATCGTACTGGCATCCGAGAACGAAGGCAAGGTCTGCCTGGTAGCTATGGCAACCGACGCAGCCATGAAGCAGGGCGCACATGCAGGAAATCTGATTAAAGGCATTGCCGGCAAGGTCGGCGGCGGAGGCGGCGGACGCCCGAATATGGCACAGGCCGGCGGCAAGAATCCGGCAGGGATCGACGATGCGATCCGTGAAGTAAAAAATATATTAGAAAGCCAGATGAAATAAAATGGAAGCATATAGTGTATTTCGTGATTTAGCAATTATCATTATTTTTGCGAAGCTGTTTGGAATTTTGGCCCGCAAATGCAAGGCTCCCCAGGTGGTTGGGGAGATAATTGCCGGGCTGTTGATAGGTCCGAGTATTTTAGGGTTCGTCCATCAAACCGATTTTCTGGTCGAGATGGCGGAAATCGGCGTGGTGCTGCTGATGTTTTCAGCAGGCTTAGAAACCGATTTAAAGGAATTGTTAAAAACCGGGCCGATCGCGTTTTTAATCGCCTGCGCGGGCGTTTTTGTCCCGCTGCTTGGCGGTACGCTTTTGTACATGGGCTTTTACGGCGCCGCGCCGTTTGGATCCGAGAAGTTTTATACGGCCGTATTTATGGGCGTCATTATGACGGCAACCAGTGTGAGTATTACCGTCCAGTCTCTAAAGGAAATGGGCAAATTAAAGAGCAAGGTCGGGACGACGATTTTAAGCGCGGCTATTATCGACGATGTCATCGGGATTATCGTGCTGACGTTTGTGATTGGATTTAAGAACCCGGATTCCAATCCGGCAGGCGTCGTGCTTTCGACCGTGCTGTTCTTTGTAATGGCGTTTGTGGTGGGGATCATTGTTTATAAGGTCTTTAAAAAGCTGGATGAACGTTATCCGCATACCCAGCGTATTCCGATTCTGGGACTGGCGCTCTGCTTTACGTTTGCCTATGCGGCGGAACGTTATTTTGGGATTGCGGATATTACGGGCGCTTATGTCGCGGGGATTGTACTGTGTTCCATTCAGGATTCCTCATACATAGAGCAGAAGATGGAGATCAGCTCTTATATGATTTTCGGTCCGATTTTTTTCGCCAGCATTGGGTTTAAGACCAGTATCGACCATTTGGGCGGCAGTATGCTGCTGTTTTCACTGGGATTTGTGCTGGTGGCGCTTTTGTGCAAGATTATCGGCTGCGGCCTGATGGCGAAAATCTGCCGGTTCAGCGGGCCGGACTCCTTAAAAATCGGCGTAGGGATGATGACCCGAGGCGAGGTTGCGCTGATTGTGGCGCAAAAAGGGCTGTCGGTCGGACTGCTGGGAGCCGAGTATTTTACGGCGGTGATT
>CANDKL010000107.1 GCA_947385255.1 uncultured Roseburia sp.
AGGTACTGCTGTACCGGACTGCGGCGAATATCTACGACAAAGCGGTTCCCGTGCAGCCTGCGGAGCGCAGAGGCGGCGGCAGGGACAGGGATTTGATGGACGTCATACAGGTTCTTTTGTACGATGAGATGTACCGCCGCAGGGGCAGGCGCAGGCGCTGCTGCCGAAGATGGTGGTAAATAAATAGGGATTTGAAAAGAGGGAGCCATGGCTTGCAGGGACAGCGTACCTAAGCCATGGCATATTGCGGATAAGGAAGGGTGGAAATGCGCCATGAAAAAAGGGATTGTAAAGGTACTGGTGCTGCTGGCCGTGTTTTGTGCGGGCGTGGCAGGGTTTAGTCAGCTGACCAATCATTCAAACCGGGATTTGACGGCGGAAATGGCCGATGCGACGCTGCCGGTTGTTTCCTTATATGCCGGAGAGATGGAGGTCAATGAGCTGCGGGGATATACCGGGCAGATGAACGGCGTATATATGAGGGATTCCATTACACCCATCGGTGACGATCGGGTTCTTCCAATCCGGATACGCACGTATGACACCAGGGTAGATGGAATTGCCTACGAGATCCGAAGCCTTGACATGGAACGGCTGGTTTCGGATACCGTGGTTACGGATTATGAGGAGGAGAAGGGCCAGATTACGGCCGATCTTGCGATACAGAATCTGCTGGAAAAAAATGAAGAGTATCTTTTTATTTTAAAGCTGTCTTCCGGAACGGACACGATTTCTTATTATACGAGGATTATGGAGGAGCAGGACTGTTATGCGTCCGAGTGTATCGGATTTGTCATGGATTTTCACCAGAAGACATTTGACAAGGCAGAGGCGGACAGCCTGGCTACGTATCTGGAGCCGGATGCCTCCGGGGACAATACGACGCTGGCAAGGGTGGACATCCACTCCAGCCTAAAGCAGGTGGCATGGGCGGATTTTGCGGGAGAGAGGCTGACAACGCCCGTCCCCTCATTAAAGGAGATCAACAGCTCTTATTCGGTGGTGGTTTTGGATTATCTGGTGGCGTCTGCGGGGCAGGGCGGAGAGCTGGAGTACTATAATGTAAAGGAATACTATCGGGTACGCTATACCAATGAACGGATGTATCTGCTGAATTATGAAAGAAATATGGAGCAGGTGTTCCGGGGAGAAAATTTAGAGGTATACGACAAGTATATTCAGCTTGGGATCCGGAATGAGGACGTGGAGTTTGCCTCTAATGAAAAAGGGACGGTGGTCAGCTTTGTGCAGGGCGGCGAGCTCTGGTGCTACAATCAGTCTGCCGGTCAGCTGGCGCAGGTATTCAGCTTTATTGGGAGTGAGGGAATCAACAGCAGGGAAAATTATAGGGAGCACGATATCCGAATTATTAATATAGACGAAACCGGAAGCATGGATTTTGCCGTGTACGGTTATATGAACTGCGGCGTTCATGAAGGCAAGGTAGGCATCTGTGTGTATCATTATGACAGTGTGATCAATACCATTGAGGAGGAGCTGTTTATTCCTTCGGATGAGAGCTATCAGGTCATGAAGGCGGATTTGGGGCAGCTGATGTATGAAAATGCGAAGGGCGTATTTTTCATTATGCTGGAGGGCACCGTGTACCGGATTGAGCTGGATACGATGCAGGTGGAGGAATATATTACAGGGCTTAAGGAGGGAACCTATGCGATTTCCGAGTCGCATCGGTATTTTGCATGGATAGACAGCCCGGATGCCAATGCGGCGGACAGGCTGCACTTTGTGGATTTGGAAACGGAGAACCGCAGGGAGGTTTCGGGCAGCGGCGCTGAGTATTTAAAGCCCCTGGGCTTTATGGATGACGACTTTGTCTACGGCGTGGCCAGGGAATCCGATGTGTTTACGGATCTTGCCGGCAATACGACATTTCCGATGTATCAGGTCCGGATTGCAGATGCAGAATTTTTGGAGATTTTAAAATCCTATAGCAAAGAGGGATATTTTGTATCCGGTATTGAGATTGAAGGCTACATTATGTACTTAAACCGGATTCAGTTTAACGGTATGGCTTATGTAGAGGCTCCGCAGGACACAATTATGAACCGCGAGGGCGACAGCAGTACGATTGTAGGCGTGCATACAACCGTCACAGAGGCGAAGGAGACGCAGGTTCAGCTTTCCCTTGCCCAGGAGACGCAGAAGACGTCTGCTAAAATTATGACGCCGAAGGAAATCGTAGTAGAGGAGGATCGGGAGATTGTTCTGGAAAATCCGGGTACGGAAAGCGGCTATTATGTATATGCAAGAGGGGAGGTGCTTAAGGTAACGGAGAGCCTGCCGGAGGCAATTGCGGCGGCTAACGAGGGGATGGGCGTCGTAATCGGCCGGAGGCAGAAATATATCTGGAAAAGAGCGCGCAAATCCATTCAGCCTGAGATTGAGGTTTCGGTAGGGGAGGAGGATGCAGGCACAACCTCGGTTGCGCAGTGTGTCAGCGCTATGCTGGAACAGGAGTCCATACACATTGGCGTGACGGCCCTGCTGGAGCAAGGGAAGACCTTAAAGGAAATTTTAGAGACTACGATGGAGAATGTCGTTGTGCTGGATTTGACGGGAAGCGCTTTGGAGGAGATTTTGTATTACATCAATTTGGGAACTCCGGTGTTTGCCATGCGAAACAGTACGGATGCCGTTCTGGTAACCGGCTACGACGCGCAGAATGTTATTTTATACGATCCCCTGCAGAATACATCCGATAAGATGGGGCTTTTGGACGCAGCAGAAATGTTTGGCAATGCGGGCAACCTGTTTTTTGGTTATATTATGGAAAAGTAAAACAAAAAAATCGACAGTTTGCCCAGTTTGGACGGGGAAACTACATAAAAATGCATAATTTTTGTCTCTGGAAAGCCTTTCTTTCGTTGATTTTACTGATTTTCCAAAAACTTATTGTAAAATTGTAAGCAATAGTTTATATTAATGATTGTGCTTTAGGAGGAAAGGAAAACATGAGCAAAAAGAAAATTGTAGTATCAAATGTATCAAAGGAATATGATAATCCGATTGCTGAATTGGTGCAGGTTGCCTGTCAGTTTGACAGCCGAATCATCTTAGAGAGCGATAACCGCAGGATTAATGCAAAGAGTATCATGGGAATCATGGCATTTAATCCTTCTAAGGGGATGACTGTAAATATTGTTACAGAAGGCAATGACGAACAGGAAGCATTACAGGCAATGGAGAAATTTCTAGTATGTCAATAGTTATCAGGATTAGGGAGGTTAATGACTATGCCAGCAGGATCAAAATCAAAGGTATCCGGACAAGCAGAAGAAGTTAAAGGAACAACGACAGCAAAGGTAGCAAACACAGCAGCAAAGGTGGATACAAAAGCAGAGGCGAAGAAAACTGAGCCGAAAAATGAAGAACCAAAAAAGGAAGAGGTAAAGAAAGAAGAGCCGAAAAAGGCAGAGCCTCAGAAGGAAGCACCCAAGAAAGAAGCACCGGCTGTAAAGGAAGCAGAGCCGAAGGCAGCCAAAAAGATGGCAGCAAAGGGAAAGAAGGCAGTAAAAGAGCCTGTAGTACCAGAGGTTAAGATTCAGTTTGATGATGAGAACGGTACCAGCGAGGCAGATTTAACAGATATTACAGCAAAGATTAAGGCTTCCTATGTAGCGGAAGGCCATCGTGAATCCTCTATTAAAGCCCTGCGCATCTATATAAAACCGCAGGATCGGAAAGCATATTATGTAATCAACAATAAGCTTGAGGGACAGATTGATCTGTTCTAATCACATAAAATAATCGATAGCAGAACAGTAGAAAGCCCCCGGTTTTGGCCGGGGGCTTTTTGTCGGATTAATTGCTGCCGGAGTTTTTGGACTTGTACTTCTCAACGATACGCTGAATTCGTTCATAGGGATCCAGCAGATCGCTGATGGAGACGTCGTGGTTTAAGGTGTCGATGATGTAGGCAATATACTTGCTCATGTCACAGTTAATATAATAGGGCTTGGCTAAAAGCTCCTCGTCCTGATACGTCAGGTTCGTCGTTAAAACGCGGTAAATGGTACCGTCCTCATAGGCTTTGTCAAATTTCTCAAGCCCGTTCGTAAAGAGGCCGAAGGTGGAAATGACAAAGATACGGCCGGCCTTGCGTTTCTTTAACTCAGTGGCAACGTCAATCATGCTGTCGCCGGAGGAGATCATATCGTCGATAATCAGCATATCCTTTCCTTCTACGGAGGAGCCTAAAAATTCGTGCGCTACGATGGGATTGCGGCCGTCTACCACCTTGCTGTAGTCGCGGCGTTTGTAGAACATACCCATGTCAAGGCCGAGTACGTTAGCTAAGTAAATGGCACGGTTGGTGCCGCCCTCGTCCGGGCTGATGACCATCATATGCTCGCTGTCAATGGTCAGGTCCTTTACGTTGTTGAGTAGCCCTTTGATAAACTGGTAGGCAGGCTGTACCGTATCAAACCCCTTTAACGGAATCGCGTTTTGTACCTTTGGATCGTGAGCGTCGAAGGTGATGATGTTGTCCACGCCCATATTGATCAGATCCTGAAGAGCCAAGGCGCAGTCTAAGGATTCCCTGGAGGTGCGCTTGTGCTGCCGGCTTTCATACAGGAACGGGATAATGACGGTAATCCGCCGTGCCTTGCCGCCCACGGCGGCGATAATCCGCTTCAGATCCGCGAAATGATCGTCCGGGGACATCAGGTTGGTGTGCCCGCACAGCGAGTAGGTTAAATGGTGGTTGGTGACGTCAACCATCAGGTACAGGTCGTACCCGCGTACCGAATCTTTGATGACGCCCTTGGCTTCGCCGCTTCCGAAACGCGGACAGTCCGCTTCCAGGATATAGGTGTCGCGCTTGTAGCGGTTAAAGGTAATGGTATCTGCATGTCCATGCTCGCGTCGGGCCCGCCATTTTACCAGGTACTTGTCCACCCGTTCCCCCATCTCCTTAAAGCTTTCCAGCGGAATCAGCCCAAGTGTGCCGGTGGGAAGTGTCTGTAATAATTTTTCATCGTTCGCCATATAAGTCCTCCCTAATAAATAAAACTTTTTGTTTCTATAGTTCAATAGATAAAATCTAATGAAGCTTTTTTTGAATGCGGATATCGTCGCCGAACAGCTTTATGATGTGGTAGCTGCTAGAGATTCTGGAAAATATCCTTTCGGAATAGGTTTCCGCGACCTGGTTTAAGGACAGGTTCGTGGAAATAATCGTAGACTTTTTGCGGAGTATTCGCTCGTTGATGCATAAAAACAGCTGTGATGTCGTAAAGGAATTCGGCATTTCCGTGCCGAGATCGTCAATAATCAGAAGATCACATTCAAAGATATTCTGGTGTGCGGCAACGATGTCTTCGTCTGATTTTCTGTGAAATGTATTTTTTTCAAATATTTCAAATAGCTGAAATGCTGTAAAATAGATGACGGAATGACCGGTATCCAAAAGCTCCTTTGCGATACAGTTGGAAAGAAAGGTTTTGCCGACGCCCGTATCTCCATAGAAAAACAGATTGGAGAACTCAGAATCGAACAGCCGGATAAATGCGCGGCAGTCTTTTACGGCATGCTGCGTGGTTTCGAAGGATGACAGATTCGTCGTCGGATTGTATTCTGTTTTGGAATAGTAGTCATAGGAGAAGTGTTCAAAATTCTCCTCCTTTAAGATGCTTCGGATGTTGGACTGGGTATAAACCAGATCAATGGCGCGCTGCTTAAAGCAGTGGCAGCGCTCATTGCCAATGTAACCGGTGTCTTTGCAGTCCGGACATTGGTAGGAGGGCTCTAAGTACTGCTCGGAATACCCCAGCTCTTCTAAAATGTCCAGACGCTCTTTTTTGTACCGGTCCAGCATGACGCGCAGCTCGGCAAGCGCTTCCGAATCGCCGCTTAACAGCTTTTTGGCCTGAAAAAGGGAGCAGGAGGCGATGGCATCGTCAATCGCCTTTAATCGGCTGTCTTTATCGTATACCTCTTTGACGCGGGCTTCAACCTCGTGTTGGTTTTGAAGCTGCAGGGCATTGTATTCGCGTATAATTTCATCGTATTGCGTATTGCTTAACGGCATAATGAATTCTCCCTGTGTATTAGTGTGCAGTGTTTAAGAGTTGTTTTTCCAGCTGATCGTAATTATAGGTGCGCTGCGGAAAATTGTTGAAGCGGTTGGCAGAGGACGGACGACCGGCCGCTTCCTTGGATCTGGAGGCCGGGCGGGACTTCTGATGCGCAGCGTCTAATTTTATAACATCGTTCAGCGTATGTACGTTGTTCTTGTACCAGCTGGTCAGGATGGTGTCGGCATATTCGAAGCTAGCCTTACCGGTTGCCGCAATGGTGCGGCGGCAGGCCTCCCGGATGATGTCCATAGACATGGCGTAGGAGCCTGTCCATTTGCGGATGACGGAAAGCTCAGAGGCGATCAGGTTGCGTCCGCTGATGCCGAAGGCCTTCATTACGGCATAGGTATCCTGATGGTGCAGGCTGCGTTCCTTTTTGGCCTCGTCTACCGAACGGATGCCGGCTCCGGCCCAGGAAAGGGCGATCTTTTCCATATACCGCAGGCTGGTATGACCGTTGCTGATACAGGTTTCAATCAGATATTCGATAAGATCCGTAGAAAAATGCAGGCCGTCGTACCAGTACAGGATCGTCTGTATGTCCGTGGGGTTTAAGGTTCTGCCAAGGTAATTTTCCGTAATGAACAATACCTCCTGGACAGCCTCATCCTTCTGGAAGCTTTCCAGCTGTTCCCTGGAATATGCCGCAGGTATTCTGCTGTCTGCCGGCAGATGGGGGGCTGCGGGGGGCTGCAGATCCTGTGTCTGCTCCGTCGTCTGCTTCGGGAGATTCAGAAGGATACCGGATACCTCATGGCTGTCGTCGTATTGGATATGTAAAAGCTGCATCTTCTCCCAGTAGGTCAGCGCACGTAAAATATCCTTCTCCGTGTGCTCGAAGGTATCTGCCAGCTCGGAAATGGTGCAGGCCTGCCGGTTTAAGCTCATGCAGCGGAGCAGATAAAGGTAAATTTTCACGAATTCCCCGTTCGCATTCGCCATATACTTGTCTATGAAGATGTTGGGAATACTGGTAGAAGCTAACAAACCGTTTCCGTCTAAGGTAATATTCGCCATTGCAATGCCCTCTTTCCGTTTTTCTAATCTGTGTTCCCAAATTATAGCATGGGTTTGTGAAATTGAAAAGGGTTATTTTTACAGGAAATCCAGTAAAATCAATGCTTTCGCGAATTGTGGATAATGTGGATAATCGTTGGAAAAAGAGGAAAATACACGAAATCCGGAAAGAAAAAATCCACACTGCAGATGTTTATAAAGAAACGTTCGAAATGTGGATAATGTGGATAACTCAGTGCATAAGTAGGTGTTCCCCAATGTTCACAACATCTCCGGCTCCCATAGTTATCAACAGGTCACCGTGTATACATTTTTTTTGTAAAAATGTTTCAATTTCAGCAAAGGCAGGGATATAATAAACCTCTTTTCCCATTTTTTGCAGGCCGGCTTCAATATCGGCAGAGCTGACGCCTAAGGTGTCCGTTTCGCGGGCGGGATAAATCTCGGCCAGGACGACGATATCAGCCAGAGAAAGCGCGCGGACAAATTCATTCAGGAATGCCTTGGTCCTCGAATACGTATGGGGCTGGAATACGCAGATCAGCCGGTTATGCGGGTAACCCAAAGCGGCGGAAAGCGTGGCGGCAATTTCCGTCGGGTGATGGGCATAGTCATCCAGGATCGTAATGTGATCCCCGAAGGTACCCTTGAGCTGGAACCTGCGGTCAGTGCCCTCGAAGGCTTTAAGGCCTTCGGAGACGGCGTCCGGGGAAACGGAGAGCTCTGCGGCTGCGGCAATGGCGGCTAAGGCATTGGATACATTGTGCATGCCCGGAACCGTAAGCGTAATGTCGGCAAACGGCCTTCCCCTGCGCATGGCTGTAAAGGAGGCGCAGCCCATTTGGCCGAAGGAAATATCCTTTGGATAATAATCGAAGGCATCGGACCTACCGAAGGTGACAGTCCGAGCCTTAAGGCCCGCGGTAAGCGCTTCATAATCCGGGATCTCCCCATTAATGATAATGGTTCCGCCGGGAAGCGTATTGGCGGCAAACAAAGCAAAGGAGCGGCGGATATCGGCAAGATCCGCAAAGAAATCCAAGTGATCCTCCTCTACATTCAGGATGATACTGTATTTCGGCCGGAAATTTAAAAAGCTGTTGGTGTATTCGCACGCCTCTGTCAGAAACACCTCAGAGTGCCCCACGCGGATGTTTCCGTGGATGGCCTTTAGGATGCCGCCGACCGAAACGGTAGGGTCTGTCTTGGCGGCAAGCAGGATTTGCGTGAGTATGGAGGTTGTGGTCGTCTTGCCGTGCGTTCCCGCCACCGCGACGGAGTCGGCGTAATTGTCCATAATCTGTCCTAAGAGCTCGGCACGGGAGAGCATGGGGATGCCGGCGGCTTTGGCGGCGGCATATTCCGGGTTGTCTTCGTGGATGGCCGCCGTATAGACCACAGCGTCCGTATGAGCGGGGATGTTAGCTGCAGACTGCGGATAAAAAATCGGGATTCCCCTTGCGGAAAGCCGCTCGGTCAGCGGGGATGCTTCGCGGTCAGAGCCGGATACGGTAAAGCCCTCTTCTAAGAGGATCTCGGCGAGCCCGCTCATGCTGATGCCGCCGATACCGATAAAGTGGATGCGGATCGGTTGTCCGAAATTGATTTGATACATAATTTTTACCTGCCCATTCTTATTTTTGTTAAGAAATCATTTCCTATTATTATATTATTATAACAGCCAAACGCTATTTTGCAAATTAGAAGCGGGAATTTTTTAGAGGAAAGCGGGAAAAATGAAAATCTGGACCTGTGTTTTTGCGGATTTACCAGAATAGTGACTGAATAATGGCGGTGGGAACAGGTTTTTTTTCGTGAAAAAGTACAAAAATTTACAAAAAATGCCTATCTGCTTGTTAAAAATGTTGTACAAAAAATTGTAAATATGATATAATTTCTATATCACATAATGAAAGTTGACGAGAGGTGAGTGATATGATTCGTAAAGAGATGATAGCAATGCTATTAGCAGGAGGACAGGGAAGCAGGCTTGGGGTATTGACTGCCAATGTAGCAAAGCCCGCAGTGGCTTTCGGAGGCAAGTACCGCATCATTGATTTCCCGCTGAGCAATTGTATCAATTCAGGAGTGGATACAGTTGGCGTATTGACGCAGTACCAGCCGCTTCGGCTGAATTCCCATATCGGAATCGGTATCCCGTGGGATTTGGACAGGAATAGATCGGAAGAGCACACGTCTGAACTCCAGTCACAGCCTCATAT
>CANDKL010000108.1 GCA_947385255.1 uncultured Roseburia sp.
AAGCTCGCAAAGCTTTCAACCAGAATCGTAAACGCTTCTATGATCATCCAATCCCACCCCATACCGTTCACCTCACCTGAAAATGGATAAATGCCTCTTTTACCTGTTTTGCGTTATTACGGCTTAACGGCCGCTCCTTTTGATTGAGCATCACCAATGAGCTGTTTTTGCATATGCGTTCCACTTTAAACATGTTAGCAAAATGGCTGCGGTGGCAGCGGATAAAATATTTGGGCAGCAGATTTGCCAGATGTTCCTGCGCATTTTTATCGTCGTCACAAATTGCAATACGCAATGCCATCCCCTCCTGAAATATTTTTTAAGTTCCTTCACAGAACGGTTTCATTATAACACATCTTTTCACCCCTGTGTTTCTTTTGGCACGAGCAGTAGTAATTATGGCACGAATAGCAAAAAAATTACCATTTGTGCCATTTTGAACACCTGTCGTACCTATCCAAATAGCATCTTGCCAAAGGCGCAAAAAAGGCCCTGCCCTCCGGCAAAGCCTCTCTGCTCCCCTCACCAAAACCGTTTCAAATACTTAAACCCCAAATGTATCTTTCCCTCCGCCATCATCTCCGCATACTCCTCCTGCGTCAGCACCTTGCGCAGCTCGTCATCCGCCTTCTCATCATCGGCCTCATACACGCTGTTCGCAAAGCACAGGTTCGGATACATCACGCACCACCAGTTCTTTCCCTTTCCTTCTCCAATCGTCACCTTAAGCGCCCGGTACACGCCGCCCGGAAACGTATAGCTCCCATATGTTTTCCTGGGAAATTCCGAATCCCCGACCGCGGCCTGCACGGCATACGCATACCCCTCCTCCTCCACAATCTCCCTTGCACAGTCCTCTATTTCCGGCAGCCGCTCCGTTACCGTCTGCTCACACGCCTCTAAATCCGTCACGCCCTCCAGCTCCTTTCCCAGATACGTTCCGATTCCGTCCCGCACCTTAAGCTTCAGCTCCTGGTCGGCCCTCTCATCGCTGTTTGCAATCACATGAAAGCGCAGGATCCGCTCCGCCATTCCCTCCTGCAGCCTGTGGCAGCGGTACCGCACCGCCCCTGCAAATAACATACACCCCGCTATACCGTACAAAGCAATCCGCATTCCTTTTTTCATAGTCTGTCCTTCCCTTCTGCTATTCTTTTTTCTATCTGCAAAAAGTATTTCCAGAAAATGGAATTCTAAACAAAAAAATTTCATCCTCTTTCGTTTAAAAGAACCACTTCCACCTCAAAGCCGCATTCCAAATCCTCCACATACCGTTCCATATCCCGTCTGTACTCCTCATACTTTTTGCGGTCCGACATACCCAGCTTATAAAAACTGTTTGTAATATCAATCTCCGGCTCCTTTAACAGCTCGTCTGTACGGCTGATAAGCTGTACTTCCAGCCACTCCTTTACTTCTGCCCGGATCCGTTCCGCTTCCCCGCTTCCGGCCGCCAGATCCTTTTCCACAACTACCTCCACATGGATCTGATCCTGATAAACCACGCCCGTTCCTCTGGAAAAACCGCCCTGTACCTTCAGCCGGTTGACGGTAATGGCTGTGCCGTCCTCCAGGGAAAACATCAGCTTTTTCAGCTTTCCCTGGCTCAGATAAGAAAGCACCGCCTCGTTTACGCCGATTTCGCCCTTGGGGACGCCGCCTGCGACTGCATAGTACCGATCGATCACAGGCATCCCGCCCTTTTCCGACAAAACCGGAACGAGCAAAAGCTGCTCTTTGTTTGCCATATCATTAAAAAAATCCCCGAGGGTCACGGCGTCCTTGAGTCGGTAGTCCTCGCGCGTCTCAATCATTTCCTCCAGATAGCTTCCGATCGCGGTATCCAGATTCTGATCCAGGGCCAGGATTTTGGCCGCATCCTCTGCAAAAAACAGCAGCGTGTTCCGCGCAATCAGGCTCTTTTTGCTGCAGATATCCAGGAAATTGGCACGGGACTCTTCATCCTCCACAAAGTCCTCGGAGAGCACCAGCACCTTCATATGGTTATAATCCAAAATCTTGTTGGATTCGTTTGCATATTTGGAAATCCCGGTAAAAAAGTCCTTTTCTTCTATATAAAAGTCGGTTCCGCTCTCACTGTCCGCATTTTCATTGGCAACCTTGGACAAATCCTGAAATTTATAGCTGATCCGGCAGGCGTCCTCCGTGCGGTCGATGCCCATGGCAAGCGGAAATCTGCGGTTTTCCAGCTCTGTTGTGCTGCAGCCGGATAAGCAGAACATCCCGCCCAGCGCCAGAACGAAGCAGGCCATCTGCTTCCCCTTGCCGGGCCGCTTCATGCAAACGCCCGCCAGAATGGGAATCAGTACGGCAAACGGCGTTGCGGCGCATAAAAATATCCGGTGTAAAAGCACGGTAAATTCCCCGGATCGGTAGCTTAAAACAGAAATTCCAAACAGTGCCAGCGCCGCCAGAAACACCCATCCTTTTTTCATTTTTCCCCCCGACAGCTCCTTAAAGCTTTCTGCGGCATAGAACATACTGCTGCTTAAGAGTGCAAATATCGTAAAAAACCAGATTGCTACCATGAGCGCATCCTGCCTCTGCAAAAACCCGCCGGGGATCTGGATCATGCTCATCAGCGTCACCGCCGGGTATTCCATTGCCTGCATGGACAGGCTGCCGAAGATCCCCTGTAAAACGGCGTACAGCGCCAAAAGCACCAGCCCGCCAAACAAAACCGCTCCCATACAGGCCCCCCGGATAGAGGTCCGTTTTCTTGCAAACGGCGCTAAAAACAGCGCAATTCCGGAAAGGGAAAAGACCTCAAAGCTGATATAGGAGCCGACGGACATCCCCCTCATGTCCGTTTCATACAGCGGAAACAGCCTGGCCCACTCTACGTCCCGCGCCGCAAAGAACAGCATCACCAAAAGAGGCGCCATCAAAAACCAGAACAAAATCTCGTAGATTCTGGCCCGCCCCTCGATGCCTTCAAAAACCGCATACGCGGAAAGCGCCAGAATTCCCGCCACAATCCAGTAAAAGGACTGCTCCTTTAACAGCTCCGTCACAATCAAATGCCCGAAAATATAGGACACATAGCCGCCCAGAAGCACAAAGTAAAGCACATAGCAAAAAATCAAAATGGTACCAGGCAGCTTTCCAAAGCAGCGCTTTAAACAGGCCGGATAGCTTTCCCCCTCCTCCATGGCATTCACAACCCAGCCAATCACAAGACTGTAGAGAAGCCCCGCCACAAGCCCTGCCACGATGGAAGCTATTCCGTTTTTCCCGGCGCTGCCCGCCAGCGCCGAGGGCAAAAGCAGCGTGCCGATTCCCAGCAAATCATAGGTCAGCAGGCGGAACATCTGCCGTTTTGAAATTTTATTATTTTTTGAAAACATCGCTATCCTTCCTTTTCAGACGTACTCTCTGGTTTCTTCTCGCATAAATCGGCCTTTTTTTCATGAGAAAGAGCGGCTGGCGTATCAGGGAATCACGCTCGTCGTCATATTGGTTCAAATCCGCTCCTACAAACGGCATCAGATATGGAATGCCAAAGCTTTTCAAATGGGACAGATGAATCAGCACCAGCAGAAGCCCGTACAAAAATCCATAGAACCCGAGCCAGGAGCACAAAAAGATAAACAAAAATTTGAGCAGCCGAAATGATGTCGCAAACTCCTCGTTGGGAATGGCAAAGGAGCAGAGCGCGGTAAATGCCACTACAATGACGACAATCGGGCTTACAATATTTGCCTCCACGGCCGCCTGTCCAATGATTAAGCCGCCCACAATTCCTATGGTATTGCCCATTGCGCCGGGCAGGCGCACGCCGGCCTCCCGCAGAAGCTCAAATGCAATTTCCATCAGCAGCACCTCCACAACCGCCGGAAACGGCACACCCTGCCTGGCCGCTGCAAAGGACAAAAGAAGCGTCGTCGGCAGCACCTGTGTGTGGAAATTGGTAACCGCCAGATAAAGCCCCGGCACAGTCATAGCAAAAAAAGCCGCAATGTAACGGATCAGCCTTCCGAACGAAGCAATCTCCCAGCGATTGTACATATCGTCGCTGGTCTTGATAAACGAGTTGTAATCGGTCGGCAAAATCAGAGCGGTCGGGGAATTGTCCACCAGCACCACCACACGTCCCTCCAAAATCGACATCGCCGCCCGATCCGGCCGCTGCGTCGTCTGGAACTGCGGAAACGGGGAGTACCATTTTTCCTCGGAAAGCTGCTCAATCATACCGCTGTCCAAAATGCCGTCGATCTCATAGCGGTTTAAACGCTTCCGCACCTCCTCCAACAGAGACGGGTACGCCAAATCCTCCATATAGACGAGATCCACGTTGGTACTGGTGCGCGTGCCGACCTGAATTTCCTCAACCTTTAACTTCGGTGTCCGCAGGCGCTTCCGGATCAGGGCGCTGTTGACCTTGATGGAATCCATGAACCCTTCCTTTGAACCGCGGATCACCTTTTCCGAATCCGGCGCCTGCAAGGACATCGCCGGGTAGCCCTTGTCCGGTATTTTAATTGCCTGCGCAAAGCCGTCCACAAACAGGATGACGTCTCCGGCAAACATCCCTCCCGCAGCCCCTTCTATCGTATCAAACAACGTCATATCTGAAATACCGAGGGCATTTTTTTCAAGGCTCTTATAAATTTCCTCGCCGGACATTTCACAAAACTGATTTAACAGCTTCCCGACCACAGAGTTTTCAAACAGAAAGCTCCCGCCGGTCACCTCGATATAGGCAATAAAACAGCCGATATCCTGATTCAACCCCAGCAGCATGGTTTTTTTCTTAATGTCGGCCGACTCGCCCAAAAGCGCCAGAAAGGCCTCTTTATTTTTTGAAAGTTCTTTCTCCATTCTCATTTCCTATCCAAATAAAAAAGTAGGAACAGCGCTGTGCTATTCCTACTCTAGTATCCTCGTTCTTGTCCTGTTTTATTCCTGTGCCCGGATAATATTCTTCACCGCCCTCGTCTGGTTATCCAGGTGGCGCCGCATCATTTCCGTAACATATTTTTTATCCCCGTGCCTTAGCCCCGCCAGGATCTGCCTGTGCTCCTCTATCAGCCGCGGGTGGTTGCTGCAGTCCTTAAGGTATTCTACGCGGTAGCGGTATATCTGCTCGCGCAGGTTATTTAAGAGCATCACAAGCTTCGGGTTCCCGGCTGCCTGGTAGATCATATCGTGAAAATCAATATCTGCCTGGGCAATCCGCTTTAAATCCCCGGTTCCCATTGCGTCCGAAAAGGCCGCTATATTTTCCTCAAAAGCGGCAAGCTGCGCATGCGATACCTGTTCACAGGCCAGCTGCCCTGCCAGAATCTCCAAAGCCTCCCGGATCTTAAGAACGTCCTCCATATCCTTTTCTGTCATGGCGGCCACCTGGGCCCCCTTTCTTGGTATCGTCACTGCAAGCCCCTCCTGCTGCAGCATACGGATAGCTTCTCGGATCGGCGTCCGGCTCACGCCCAGCTTGGACGCCAGCTGTAATTCCATCAGCCGTTCACCCGGCTTTAAATCTCCTTTTAAAATTGCTTCCCGCAGTGTATGAAATACCACATCCCGCAAGGGCAGATATGCATTCGCATTTAATTCTAAATCTTCCATTGCTCCTCCATGTACGTTACCTTCGGTTATTGTAAACGCTTGTCAGGTAAACCTGCTTCGCCAAATGAGACCTGCGCACGGCTTCAAAGGCCGCTTTGGCTGCCGCTCCGTCTGCAAACAGGCCGAATACCGTGGGGCCGCTTCCGCTCATCATAGCTCCAATTGCACCATGCTCTGTCATACAGCGTTTGATCTCCCCGATGACCGGAAACTGGACTTCCGTAACCGTTTCCAGAATATTTCCCATATGCTCTGCCACCGCCTGCAGATCCTTCCTGCGGATTGCGGCAATCTGCGCGGCAATATCCGGATGAACGGTATCTCTGTCCAGCTTTAAATTTTCGTATACAAATTTTGTCGAAACGCTGATCCCTGGCTTGGCAATTAAAACCGGGCATTTCGGCATCGGCGGAAGGCTTCTCAGCTTCTCTCCAATCCCCTCTGCCAAAGCCGTACCGCGCATCAGGCAGTATGGTACGTCCGCCCCAATGGACACGCCAAGCTCCATCAGCTTCGTATGCTTTAGCCGCAGGCCGAACAGCTTATTCATGCCGTACAGCACAGCAGCCGCATCCGTACTGCCTCCTGCCAGTCCGGCCGCTATGGGGATATGCTTCTGCAGATTCACGGCAATCCCCTCTTTGATTCCGTACGTATCCATCAGCAGCAGCGCTGCCTTATAAATCAGATTATTCTCATTTGTCGGCAAAAAATCCAGATTTGACTGAATGAAAATCCCGGTCTCTTTTGTTTTTTTGATCTCCAGCTGATCATATAAATGAATGGTCTGCATGATCATTCTGACCTCATGGTAGCCGTCCTCTCGTTTTCGCAGCACATCCAATCCCAGATTCACCTTGGCCAGCGCTTTTACGTTTATCTTGTCCATGCAGCTTCCTCCTCTGCAGATTTCCTCTGCCGAATGTATTTTGTATACATAATTTTACCATTAAATAAAAAAAAGATCAATTCTGCTTTATTTTTTCTTCACAGCTGCCGATATGTGTATTGAAACAAAAACAAATGATACGGATATTATTTATTATGCCAAGGAGGGTAAGTATTATGAGTGTAAATGCAGTAAATAACACTTCCTACGCTTCTGCAGCAGGCAATACATCCACTGCTGCAAAAGCTTCCGAGAAAGAGGTTTCCAAAGAAACACAAGAGAGTAAACAGCAGCAAAGCGGCGTTGTATACGAGAAGAGCTCTTCTACCGTGAATACAGACTATGTCCGCAAGAATTCCGCCCTGATCAGCCAGCTGAAAGCAGATTCCGACGCCAGGGTTGCACAGCTTCGCGGCATCGTAGAGAAAATGATGCAGAAACAGGGCGCTGCCATTGGCAATGCAGACAGTATGTGGCGTTTCTTAGCAGGCGGTAATTTTACCGTTTCCGCAGACGTAGCGGCGCAGGCGCAGGCCGATATCGCAGATGACGGTTACTGGGGCGTAGAAAAGACCTCAGACCGTATCTTAGACTTCGCCAAAGCATTAAGCGGCAGCAATCCAGACAAGGCAGACGAGCTGTTAGAAGCTTTCAAAAAGGGCTTTTCACAGGCGACCAAGAGCTGGGGCAGTACGCTTCCCGATATCTCTCAGAGAACCTACGACGCAGTGATTAAGAAATTTGACGCATGGAAGAACGGCACAGAGGACGTCTCTGCCGACCAGGCGTAAAGCCTTCTGTCATCCGGCAGCGGCAAAACACCCGGGAATTTCCGAATGGAAGCTCCCGGGTGTTTTTTATATGGGCGGTACCGCATGCGCACTATGTCATAATGATTCCGTTCGTACCGGTGTCCTCCTGCTCCTCGTGCCCCTCCTGCTCCTTCTTGGCCTTTAAAATGGCTTCATTTAAGCTGAGCATCTTTGCGTCTAACATGGATACAATGCCGGAGCATTCCCGCAGGTCCCTGCTGATATACCCCGGTGCATTCCCCTCAAACTTGTAATAAATCTTATGCTCCAGGCTGGCCCAAAAGTCCATCGCCATCGTGCGGATCTGGATCTCCACCTTGGTATCCACAACACGGTCAGACATAAAAATCGGGATTGTGACCAGCATATGATAGCTCTTATATCCGCTTTTCTTCGGATGCTTGATATAATCCTTTACGGAGACAATCGTCAAATCGTTCTGCTTGCCAATCATCTCTGCCATCCGGTAGATATCGGATGTAAACGAGCATACGATGCGGATGCCTGCAATATCATTCACGTACTCCATCATATTCCGGATGGAGCTTTCATACCCATAACGCTTTAATTTCTTCACGATACTCTCCGGGGATTTCACCCGAAATTTGATATATTCAATTGGATTGTACTGATGTACATGCCTGAATTCATCATTTAAAATCTCCAGCTTGGTATTGACTTCCTTTAAGGCGCTTGTATAAATAAACATCAGCGTCTTCCAACTGTCCACATCTTCCCCATAAGTGCCTTGTGTATGCTCCATGATCTGCTAAAACCTCCATAAAACATGATTACTTTACCATAGCCTTTATTATAACATACTTTTTTGGTTTTTGCTATTTTATGGGAGTATTTCACAAATTCTTAATATCCGAATCCTCCTCTATGATCTGTATCTCCAAAAAATCAAACGGAATCTCTTCTATAAAGCTATCCTGTCCAAACCGCGCCTTCGCATGCCTTTTAAACTCATTGATATTGACATCCAGCCAAATCGGCTTCCCCAAATCAAATGCGCAGCACACCTCGTCTAATGCCCGAAACACCTTATGCGTCCTGGTATCGTCTGACGCGTCCTCCACCGTCATATCCCGAAGCATACGGTTCTCCTTCCATTCCTTTGCCCATAACCGAAACATCTCCTTTATCCCCTCCTCTGCCTGTTCCTCTCATACATCAAAACCGCGGCTGTCACAGCGGCATTTAATGACTCCACACATCCCTCCATCGGGATTTTAACCGCGGCATCTGCCATCTCTACCGTCTCTTTTGTCAGGCCATTTGCTTCATTTCCAATCAAAAATGCGCAGGACTCCGTGTAGTCCGGTTGATCGTACGGTATGCTGCCCTGTAAATGCGCCGCATAAAGCCGGATTCCGTTTTTTTTCATCTGCAGAAGCAGCGCGGGAAAATCCTCTGCCAAAAAAAACGGCACCCGATAAATACTCCCCATTGTAGCGCGTACCGTCTTGGGGTTGTACAAATCTGCGGTTGTATGGCTGGCAATGACAGCGCTCGTCCCGGCGGCCTCTGCCGTACGCAGTATGGTCCCCAGATTGCCGGGATCCTGTATATTCTCCAGAACGAGAAGGGCCGGTGCGCTCCCCGCTGTACCTAAGAGCAGATCTTTCAGCTCCCACTTCGGCCTGCGGACAACCGCCAGAATGCCCTGCGGCGTCTGCGTGCCTGCTGCTGCTTTAAAAACATGATCGGCCAGCAGCTCATATTCCATTCCCTCCGGTATTCTCTGTCCCTCTTCTTTGTTCAGATAGGATTCGGACACATACACCCGCTCAATCCACTCCTTCGGCGCTTCCTCAAACATCTTTTTGCCTTCTATCAGAAAAACGCCCTGTTCTTTCCTTTCCTTTGCCTTTTTCCCCAATAAAACCAGGTTTTTCACCTGTGGATTTGCTGTACTTGTAATCATAAGGCTCCTTTTCCAATAGAAAAGCCACTGGCTTGACTGCCAATGGCTTTTCTGAAAGAATGGACCAGACGGGAATCGAACCCGTGTCCAAAAACCAATCCCCTGTCCTTCTAC